>NZ_JADEWA010000013.1:0-29605 GCF_015207865.1 Dolichospermum sp. LEGE 00246 | reverse complement strand
TAGATGAAACTGAAAGAAAGAAACTTGAGGATATCGCCCAAGGTTGGGGAATGAGTCTTTCGTCAGCCTTAAAAAGATTAGTTAGAGAGAAATAAAATGTTGAAAAGATTTAATGACCCGCATCATGATCGAGAATATTGGAAGCGGTTAAAACCGCACGGGTAGGCTTTCCCCCGCGCTCTAAAGAGACGCGGCTCCCAGCCTTCCCGCGATCCCCTGGTGGGTGGTGTTGGGTTTCGTTCCTCAACCCAACCTACATTTTCTTAACTGACAAGTATTGAATCGTAATCTATCGCTTAACAAGCCAGTGATGATTTGTTACAATAGCGATCGCTCAATTAGCACCTGTATAAATATGAATCTCCTCGCTGCTAGGTAAATCCATTAAGCTAAACATAAAATATACCTTGCGAATCTTGTTTTTAATCAGAAATTAATGAATTATAGAAATTGGTTATTCAATAGACATATCCAAAAAAGATGATAGAGACGTTACATGGAACGTCTCCGCAAGGGTTTCAAACGACGCACATTTAATTTTCGGAGATGTCTAATAGACATATCCAAAAAAGATGATAGAGACGTTACATGGAACGTCTCCGCAAGGGTTTCAAGTCAAGCATCTTTAATTTGCGGAGATGTCTAATCAGCCTATATTCTTAGTCTAAAATTATGATTCAAGGATGGATACAAATAGCATTAACTCTACTCATAGTAGTAGGCATCACACCTATCTTGGGAAAATATATGGCGCGTATTTACCAAGAACAGAGAACAATTCTCGACCCCATATTTGACAAACTGGAGAGATTAATTTACCTGCTCATCGGTGTTCATAGTAAACCAGATATGACCGCTTGGCAATATGCAGCAGCCATATTTTACAGCAACTTAGTCATGGGATGTTTAATATTTTTCATCCTCATAAATCAAGCATGGCTACCTCTCAACCCCAC
This sequence comes from Dolichospermum sp. LEGE 00246, assembly GCF_015207865.1. Classification (NCBI taxonomy): domain Bacteria; kingdom Bacillati; phylum Cyanobacteriota; class Cyanophyceae; order Nostocales; family Aphanizomenonaceae; genus Dolichospermum; species Dolichospermum sp. LEGE 00246. Next base: position 28,649 of record NZ_JADEWA010000013.1, on the reverse strand, counting down.
GCAAATTGGTGGGATGACGTGGGATACAGCTTTACATACAACCATATCCTTTCTCACCAACACAGATCAACAACATTATTCAGGAGAAACTTATCTCAGTTATGGTAGTCAAATTTGGGGAATTGGCTATTTAATGTTTACTTCCGCTGCCACAGGACTAACAGTAAGTATAGCATTTATTAGAGGATTAACAGGCAGACCATTAGGCAATTTTTATGTAGATTTAATTCGTTCGATTACGCGAATATTGTTACCCATGAGTATAGTAGGGGCAATATTCCTAATGATAGCGGGAGTACCAGAAACATTAGCAGGACCTGCGGTATTTCCTACCTTAGAAAATCCTAGCATTAGTCAAGCGATCGCTCGCGGACCAGTTGCCCATTTAGAAATTATCAAACAACTAGGAGAAAACGGCGGCGGATTTTTTACTATCAATTCTGCCCATCCTTATGAAAACCCCAACGGATTTTCTAACCTCATAGAAATCATCGCCATGTTGTTAATTCCCACATCCCTAATTTACACCTATGGAATATTTGCCAACAACAGCAAACAAGCCTGGTTAGTTTACAGCATGGTAGGCATAATTTTCATCATCTTTATTATCATTACCGCCATAGGAGAATATAACGGCAACCCAGCCATCAATACCATTTTAGGAAGTACACAACCCAACTTAGAAGGAAAAGAAATCAGATTTGGTTGGGCGCAATCAGCCTTATTTATAGTTGCGACAACCGCCACAATGTGTGGAGCAATTAATAGTTTAATTGATTCATTTATGCCCAACGGCGGTTTTGTTACCTTTGCCAATATGTTTCTCCAAATCATTTGGGGCGGACAAGGAATAGGAACAGCTTATTTATTTGCTTACCTCATATTAACCGTCTTTGCTACAGGCTTAATGGTAGGCAGAACACCGGAATTTTTAGGAAGAAAAATCGAAAAACGCGAAGTTGTCCTTGCCAGTTTTTTGATTCTTTTAGTACATCCCATCGCCATCATGATACCAGCCGGAATCACTCTAGCTTTTCCCGACCAACTAGCAGGAATCAGTAACCCCGGTTTTCATGGTTTTGCTCAAGTGCTGTATGAATATACCTCAGCCGCAGCTAACAACGGTTCTGGACTCGAAGGTTTAGGAGACTCCCAACCATCACCTTTGGCCATAGCTATGGGAGCAAAACCCACTATTACCGCTTTATGGTGGAACCTCAGCGCCAGTTTTAGTCTTCTCGCAGGGCGTTTTGTCCCCATTACTGGCTTATTGTTACTAGCAGATAATATGTCTCGTAAACCAAGTGTACCCTTGACTACAGGGACTTTACGCACTGATACGGGATTATTTACCAGTGTCACTGCTGGAATAATTTTGATCTTGGGTGCATTGACGTTTTTTCCGGTTTTGGCTTTTGGTCCTATCGGTGAAGCATTTTGGATAGCTAAAGGATTATAAGTTAAAGTCTCACGCAAAGGCGCAAAGGCGCAAAGATAGAAAGAATAAAGATATGACAAATAATCTTCGTCTTCCTCATGGAACTCGTGAATCCCGCAAGCATACACCGAAAGCAAATATGCGGGGATTGTATCAAAGAGCTATTCGTGAGTCATTCGTCAAGCTTGACCCCCGCATTTCTGTCAAAAACCCGGTGATGTTTATTGTTTGGGTGGGGACAATAGTGGTTTTTTTAGTCACTCTTGACCCTAATTTATTTGGCACTGTTAAGGCTGATATTAATCAACAACGACTGTTAAATGGGATAATTACTCTGATTTTATTTTCCACCGTTTTGTTTGCCAATTTTGCGGAATCTGTGGCGGAAGGAAGGGGTAAAGCCCAAGCTGATACTCTCAGAGCTACCCGTTCTGATACTATGGCTCGGAAAATTTTATCTAATGGGGTGATTGAAACTACTAACTCTACGGAATTACGTAAGGGGGATTTAGTGAAAGTCATTGCAGGTGATATGATTCCGGCTGATGGAGAAGTTACTCAAGGTATGGGTTCTGTTGATGAGTCAGCCATTACGGGAGAATCTGCCCCTGTACTTAAACAACCGGGGACGGATATTGCTAGTTCGGTTACAGGTGGTACACGCTTGCTGTCTGATGAATTGACTATTCGGATTACTGCTGATCCTGGTCAAGGTTTTATTGATAGAATGATTTCTCTGGTAGAAGGTGCGGAACGGAGTAAAACACCTAATGAAATTGCTTTAACTGTGCTGTTAGCAGTTCTTACCCAGGTGTTTTTAATTGTGGTTTCTACTCTTCCTCCTTTTACTGGTTATATCGCTAATTTTATTAGTGTGGTATTTGGGGAAGATGCAGGGAATAATTTACGCAATGGTGCCAGTATTGCCATTCTAATTTCTCTGTTAGTAGCTTTAATTCCTACAACTATTGGTGGTTTATTGAGTGCTATTGGTATAGCTGGAATGGATAGAGTCGCTCAATTTAATGTGATTGCTACTTCTGGGAGAGCAGTAGAAGTTTGTGGTGATATTAATACTTTAGTTTTAGATAAAACAGGAACTATTACTTTAGGCAATCGGATGGCTGATGAATTTATTCCTGTGAATAATTACTCTGTTGAAGATGTAGCCAGAATTGCCAGAATCGCAAGTCTATTTGATGAAACACCGGAAGGTAGATCAATTGTGAAGTTAGCAGAAAAATATCAGGTATTTATAGATGTTGATGTTGATCATGCTGAAGGTGTAGAATTTTCAGCTAAAACCCGTATGAGTGGGATTAATTTAGCTGATGGTAGTGAAATTAGAAAAGGTGCGGTAGATGCAATTAAAGGTTTTGTCCGTTCTCGTGGTACTCAAGCTCCTCCAGAATTAGATGCGGCTTATGAACAGGTTTCTTTATTGGGAGGTACACCTTTAGCTGTTTGTTTAAATGACCAAATTTATGGTGTGATTTATCTCAAAGATATTGTTAAACCTGGTCTTAAAGAAAGATTTGATCAACTGCGAAGAATGGGGGTGAAAACTATTATGCTCACTGGTGATAATCGCATTACAGCTAGTGTTATTGCTAGGGAAGCAGGAGTTGATGATTTTATTGCTGAAGCTACTCCAGAAGATAAAATTAGTGTCATTCGGGCTGAACAATCTCAAGGTAAATTAGTGGCAATGACGGGAGATGGGACTAATGATGCACCAGCTTTAGCTCAAGCAAATGTGGGTGTAGCTATGAATTCGGGAACACAAGCGGCAAAGGAAGCTGCTAATATGGTGGATTTAGATTCTGATCCTACCAAATTAATTGATTTGGTGACTATTGGTAAACAGTTACTAATTACTCGTGGGGCATTAACTACATTTTCTATTGCTAATGACATTGCTAAATATTTCGCTATCATTCCCACTATTTTTGGCGCAGCAGGGATTGGTGCTTTAAATATTATGGGCTTAAAAAGCGCTCAATCAGCAATAGTTTCGGCTCTAATTTATAACGCTTTAATTATTCCAGCACTGATTCCTGTAGCACTCAAGGGCGTAAAGTTTCTACCTCTCACAGCAGATCAATTATTAAAACGCAATATCTTTATTTATGGTGTTGGGGGTATTATTGCGCCCTTTATTGCCATTAAATTAATTGATGTCATTCTGCCTTTAAATTAGATGACGACAGAGAGAAGTATAGTCAACATCAGAAATTATGCACAAACATCAACTCCCGATTTATTTATTTTTAGGAATATGCAGTAATTTAATTATTGCCCCAATGGTTTATGCGGCTACATCCGAACATTTTTCTCGTTCCCAAGCTTGGGCTTTAGGATTATTAGGAGTAGGAATTTTCAGTCTGTCTATTTATTTGTTTTTTGTAATGTTTCAACCGGAGAAATTTTAATGAGTTTTACTAGAGATGCTAACCAGGCTATTCGTGCTACTTTAATCACTTGGATAATTTGCGGCTTAATTTATCCATTGATCATGATTATTTTTGGTCAAATTGTATTTCCTGCTCAAGCTAATGGGAGTTTAATTACTAATAGCCGAAAACAAGTTATTGGTTCTGATTTAATTGGGCAACCTTTCACTTCTGAACGCTATTTTAATGGTCGTCCCAGTACCACTAATTACAGTACAGCAGATCCAAGGAAGGATGAAAGTGGAGTTTTAAAGACAGGTATATCTGGTGCTAGTAATTTAGCTCCCAGCAATATAGCATTAATAGAACGGATTCAAGGAAAGGATGGTTTTCAGGGTTTACAAACAGCAGGGATAAAACCAACAGCAGATTTGGTTTATACTTCTGGTTCTAGTCTTGATCCTCATATTAGTTTAGCAGGTGCTAAGGCGCAAATTGCCAGAGTTGCGAAAGCTAGGGGAGTTCAAAAGCAACAACTGGAAAGTTTAATTAATCAGAATATTGATAGACGTTTTCTTGGTATTTTTGGAGAACCTGGAGTCAATGTTTTAAAGTTAAATTTAGCTGTGGATGCTTTAAAATCTGGAGGTTAAATCAGACAAATAATGAAATCCTTTTCTCAAGTCCTCTCCAAATGAGTCATAAGTTCCCTGGTAAGATGTAAAAATCTTGTACCCTGGCAATACTAAAGCAATACCTATTCTGCTGTGAATCTTACCTGGATATTTATAAGGTTGATCATCAGGAACATCACCACCAATACGCATAAGTATTCCTGGTAGCCATAAGTATAATCCAGGAATTAATAAGTCCATGCTGTAAGCAATTTCTCTCATCGCTTCGTTTTCACTAAGAGCATTATTGCCAGAAAAGCTCAACTTGGTGTTTGTGATGTTCAACATTACGTTTTTAATCTCCAATAGAGATTTTGGGCATTGCTGAATTAGGGTATGAAATTGAAAAATCAATGATTTCAAACTCTTAGAGACTTCCAAGAAATAAATTATCCTAAGAAACGAACCACAGAGGCACAGAGTACACAGAGAGAGAATTTCTGCATCAGTTTTGGGACATTTTTTTATTTGGAAGTCTCTTACTCTCTGCGCCTGGAGCGCCTCTGCGTGTTCGCGCAGCGTGCCGTAGGCATAACAAAATCATACTCTTAATCAGCAACGCCAGATTTTGCTAGCAGTTTCAATCCCTAGTAGAGATTATTGTAACAGGAATAGGAATCTCCACACACTACCTATAGCGGTTATTGTTCGGATGCAATCCAATTGAGGGCGGGGTTTCCCCGCCCCTACTAAATACTGGATTGCGTATCTACGTTTTCGCTGTGGTGTAAGGTATTTCTCAATCCTTGGCTATTACCTGTAATGAAGTCAAGTCATAATTTTGACATAAATTGATGAGTTTTTCTTGAATGCGCGATCGCACATCCTCCGGTGAAACTACAATACAATCGGAGGAATATTGCATGATTTCCCGGATAAACCAAAATGTATTAGATGTTTTTCTAATCACTCGCTTCACTTTTGATTTTTCTGGTATCCATTCAACTATTGTATCCTCTGGTTTAGTTTGATAGGCAAAAGCTAAGTTGTTTAGTAGGTGCATTTCTACATCTATTTGATCTAACTGCGATCGCCATTTACCAGCAATTTCCGTAATAGCTGCTTCGTTAATTCTGTCTAAACGAAAACACCAATTATGCTGTAGTGCTTCTATGTCATGGTTATCTAATGTTTCCTGACACCAGCAATCAAGATAGAGGCGTTTTTCATGGGGGGTAATCTTAGCATAGTGAACTGTATAATTTAATATTCTTTCTGTTGCATCTTGATAGGAAAGTTGAAACGGTTGTTGACGCAAAATATAGTGGTCAACTTGTAACCGCCAAGATGGAAGTGAATTGTTTAAAACCTTTTCAATTTCTTTTCGCATTGGTATGGACAATTCACTGCGTTCGAGTAACAAATTGGCGATAATCTGCGCTTGTTCCACTTGTCCAATGTCTGTTAATGCACTTATACAACGGTATAATGCGCGGATACGTGATTCCTGCCAGTCATGATTTTTACCAATGATTAATTCATGTTGAGCGATCGCTTTGATCAGTTTGGAGATATTGGGATCATCCCCCCACATCATCCCAAATTCGAGGGCGATCGCTTCTAGTTCGGCTTTGTCCCGTTCTGATACCGACAGGGTAATAGACTGACCTTTTCGACTCATTGTAAGTGTCCGTATACTTTATACTTATTTTCTCTTGTCAACTTTTATTTTCGGTGTCATTATAGATTTTAACAACGAGTTACGGACAGTTTTTAATTACAACACAAAAACTGCAACTAATGGTTGCAGAAATTGAAAAGAGTTATTAAGGGTATGTCAGAAAATTACAGTATTCAACTCAAACCTGTTTATTCTCAAACAGTCCCCACACCTGATGGGGTTAAATTACCAGATAATTGGTCTTTATCTTGGCATCAAGTAGAAACTTTAAAAGCCTTGCGCGATCCAAATATTGATGTAGTTTTCAACACTGCTATGACGGGAGATGGTAAAAGTTTAGCTGCTTATTTAGAAGTTCTTCAAGGTGAATTTTCCGCGATTGGACTTTACCCAACTAATGAATTAGCACGTGATCAAGAAGCACAAATTAAAGGATATATTGATATATTTAAACCAGGAAATCAACCTCGTGTAGTTAGATTGAATGGGGCTGATTTAGAAATTTATGCGGAAAACGAAGAATTAAAAAAAGGTGCTGCACTTTTAACTCGTGTAGTACAATCTGAAATACTTTTAACCAATCCTGATATTTTTCACTACTTACATCATGGAGCATATCTAAGCCATGATGATAGTCCTGATAAACTTTGGGGGCGAGTTAATAAAAACTTTGATTTATTTATTTTTGATGAATTTCATGTTTTTGCTGCTCCCCAAATTGCCAGCGTAATTAACACCATGCTGTTGATTCATTGTACAAATCGGCGAAAAAAGTTTCTCTTTCTTTCCGCCACACCAGATAAAGATTTAATTTGCAGATTAGAAACAGCAGGATTTCGTTGTCAAGAAATAAATCCTCTGGAAGAAAATAAATATCATTTTCCTGATAATACAGAACAAGAAGCGAAACTTAAAAACCAAGATTGGCGACAGGTAGCGCGAGGAATTGCACTCAATTTTATGCCTTTAGAACCGAGTTTTAAAGCTTCGGAAACTTGGTTAAAAGCCAATAGCAATTTAATTGTATCTCAGTTTCAAGAATATCCAGGAAGTAAAGGTGCAATTATTCTCAATTCAATAGCAGCAGTTAAGCGACTAACTCCATTTTTTCAAGAACTTTTAGAACCCTACAATTTAACAGTGGGAGAAAATACAGGTTTATCAAGTAAAGGAGAAAAAGAGTTAAGTTTATCGGCTGATTTAGTTTTAGGTACAAGTACAATAGATGTGGGCGTTGATTTTAAAATTAACTTTCTAATTTTTGAATCATCAGATTCGGGAAATTTTATTCAACGGTTAGGAAGATTAGGAAGACATGACGGATATGAAAAAAATGGTCAAGAAATTAAGTTTAACAATTTCACAGCTTATGCTTTAGTTCCTAACTTCTTAGTTGAGCGTTTATTTCAAACAGATTCACCACCATTACAAGTTGATAATATTTATGATCGTCCATTTTTACAACAAACCATAAAAGAGCAATATCGTAAAATCAATGATTTTCATGGTTATTATCGCCGCTGGGGTGCTGTGCAGTCATTTTGGTTATGTTGTAAATTGAGCGATCGCACTATTAAACAACAATATGCTCAAAGTCGAGAAAAGTTTCAAAAAGCCTGTGAACAAGTATTTGATACAAGTTTAAAATCACAAGCTGGACGTATTACAGGATGGGCTAAAAACTGGAAAGAACTGTCAGGTAAATCAGGAAATCCCATTGCTGATGATGCAGCTAGTTTTCGCGGTTCTAGTCCTTTGCAATGTGGGTTGTATGATTTAACAGAAACTAACGAAAATGAGAGATTTAAAACCTACGATTTACCGGGAATTTTAAGCAACTTAGAAATAGAAATGTGGACGGAAGCAGGATTCATACGGGCATTAAAAGAAACTGCCCAACGGACTGGACAACCCATAGCAAAAGGTAGATTTGCCCATTGTCTAGCATTTATCAAGTTACGTTCCTACCGTGAAGAACGATTGAACTGGAAATTTACCTATTCTGGAGACTTACAACCCATCGCTGATGCTTGGAAAGTGCAAGTTTTAACAGGGGTAGGAGTATGGCAACCTCATAATGGTTGGATAGGTCAAATTGATAAAAAACTGAAAAAAGAGGGTTTAGTTTGTTATGTAATTCGTCGTCCAGTTGCCGAAGTGCGGATGCGGTTAAGGCTACCCATGCACTTTCAACTTTATCCCATCAGTGACCAGTACAGCATTCATGAAGCAACTCAGCCCTACTCTATAGCCTTTGGTCAATCGGCGTTGCTACTGGATACGCTTGCTTATACGTTTAAAAGCAAAGGAGACGAGCTATGGATTGCTTGAGGTTTCGATCCCTAATAAGGATTTAGTTTAAATAGCTTAAGTTACTCAAGCTACAGGGTAGAAAACAAACTATCAGCGAGAAGTGACTGTGTATTTCAATCCCTAATAAGGATTGGTCTACCCGTAGAAAGAGATCATACGATGAAATTGATTAAAAGTCAACTAGAATGTTTAGCTAGTTACACAATCATTGCTCGCTGATTAGACTTTTAACTTAAAGAGGAGTAATTAAATAAATTAGCTGGTCTAGCTACAAAATAAAAGATATACTAACTAGGTAGAAGGAACCCAATACAAAAGGAAAAGCTTCCATGCTCTACCAGAATACTGAATCTCTCCTCGCTAATCTTATACAGAAAGCAGATATTGACACGCTGAATCAAGTCGTGACTATACGTTTACTAGGTGAAGTATGTTAGCATAATTACCGTATTAGTGCTTTAGAAAAAAAACATGAAGAAATATTGCTAAAACTTGACAATGTTGAAAATCAACTTCAAGAAAAGCAAGAATCAATTAGCTCCATACAAGCAGAAATACCGCATTTAAGACATCTGGCTTGCAAAAACGAAGATTTAGAGAATCGTTTAGCCTTTCTTGAACCAGAGGACTAAAGTGCTATTTACGTCTAGTAGGGTGCGTTAGCTATAGCGTAACGCACTGAACCAAAAAACTAAAACCTAAACAATGAAAGAACAAACACTACTAGAAAGAATCACATTTAAACCCCAAATTTTTGGTGAAATGTTTACCTTGATTGGTAGTAACTATCGCTTAGAAGTTGGTGAAAAAGAATTTTTTATTGACCTATTATTGTATCACCGTCAATTAAGATTTTTAGCTGCGGTTGAGTTAACAACTGGAGATTTTTTACCTGAGTATGTTGGTAAAATGCAATTTTATCTATCTGTTTTAGACGATAAAGTGAAGCTACCAGATGAAAATCCTTCTATTGGCATTATTCTTTGTAAATCTAAACAAAGAACTATTGTAGAATACGCACTCAAAGATTCTAATAAACCAATTGGTGTAGCCACTTATCAGATAGTTTCTCAATTACCTCAAGAACTAAAAAATCAACTTCCTGATCCTGAACAAATTGCTAAATTACTCGAAGGATTTGAATAAATCATGATTATTAATGATTTAGTTGCGATCAAAACAAATTTAATCAGAAAATATTACAAGACTTTAGAAAAATTTACTTCAATTAGTCTTGATGAATTTCTTTCTGATTATTGTCAACAACTTCTAGCAGAAAGACTTTTGTATTTAATCCTTCAAACTGCAATAGAAATGAATAAATACATCTTATCAACACTCAATCCTGTAAATTCTCATACTGACTTTAGCTCCTTCATTGAACTTGCTCCCCATGAGGTAATCACACCAGATTTAGCTCAAAAATTAGCACCATCAACAGGACTCATAAAACATTTAACTTATGAGTATGACAAGATAAATCCAATTCAAATTTTTCAATCAATTAATTTTGCTCTAGAACAATATCCAATTTACATTAGACAAATCAACTCCTATTTAATTTCATTGAGTAAAGACAATGGCTAAAAAAAGTAAAGATGCAAATGAACATCAACAATTATCACTCTTAGAAATAAAAGATGATTCCAATGTGGAAACCTCAGAAAATGATTGGTTATCGGGTGATTTTGGTTTTGATGGAGATAATGACAGAACTATTGAAACTAAAGGACAATTACTCACACTCAAATTATTAAGAGAAGCAATACAAGCTGAAAATCCTCATGATCAAGTCATGGCAGATTTTAGCGAATATGTATTACCCAATTTGCTAAAAATAGCTATTGGTGTCACTGCTAAAGGTGGTAAATTCTTTGATGAAATAGACGAAAAACGAGAAGCAGAAGGTAAAACAAAAGTTAGACGTGATAATGCTGCTGACCAATCTTTAAATACACACTTACTTAATGGCTTATTTCCAGCAAATTTAATTGAGCAAAGATTAGAACAACTGGATACCACAGTTAAAAGAGTAGTCAAAGATAAAGAACGACGTTTAGTAATTGCTGGTTTTATTCTCCATGACTTTGAAAAATTTCCAGATGCACCTGAAGACTGTCGCAAGTTACCTTTAGATGAACATCGCAAAATTATTGATGAAAAAGTTCGACAATTAGGACTTGATAAATTCATCAATCCAGATAATCCCGAACTTTATCAAGAATATATTGATGATTTGTTGTGTATGGCTTATAATGCACAACGACGCTGGGATACTAACTGGAACTTTTCAGAATTTGGGTTAAATCCTGTTCTTAAAGATCGCACTATTCGCAGTTTATGTGATTTAACCTGTTTAGCTGATTCTCTCGCTTCAATTATCAAACATCCCCAAGATGCAGAAAATACGAGACTTAATGAAATTATCCACAGTCTGAGTGATGGTAAATTGAAATTCACCTATCATCACATTGCAGAAAATAGAGGCGTTTTAACTAACGTTGTTAATAATGCAGTAATTGAAGCTCACACTAACTTAAATACTGCTGAAAATACATATTATCAACCTTTGTTATATCTACCAACAGGGGTAATTTATCTAGCATTGCGTGATGCTCCTCCTATCTCTCCAGAAATTTTACCAGATATGGTAGTTAATAAGATTAAATCCCTTTGTTCTGGTCAATTAAAACTGAGACAAACGGGATTTGGTAGAGATGGAAAAGGGATGAAATATGCTGAATATTACAACCTCTTTTTTGAGTCTCCTGGTTTAATGCAAGTTGCGTTAGATGCTACTTTACGCATTTTAAATACTGGTAAAACATCTGTTGGTAAAAGTCGTAGTGAAAATTTAGTTAAGTTTCAAAAACAAAATGTTTTATCTGCTGATTATGATTTTCAATTTGATGATGATATTCGCATTGATCAAATTGCCGAATTTGGAGATTTAATTACTCGCAAAATTTGGGATGAAATAGTTAATAAAATTGAAACTGAAAGGAAGAAAGATAAAAAACTTCCACAAGTTCCAGATTTTGATTTAACTCATAAAGTTGCTGAATTTTGGAACTTAACAGAATATTTACCGCAAGTTCGAGAAATTCAACGTATCAATGAAAGTTTGAAAGAACAAAAATTAAAGGGTAATACGGGAGGTGTACCTTATGAATGGTATTATCTAGCGGCTAAATATTTGGAAAAAAATCCCGGTATTGAAGATGTCCGCGAAAATTGTCAACAGGTAATTTATTACTTGACAGATTTAATTTCCCCAATTCTTGCACAATATCAATTACCTGATGGTTGGGATGATTTAAGGTTGTGGGTATCAAGAGTTATCATGTTACCTAATACCAATAAAGAAACATCTGTCACCACTGAAGTTGATAATTTTATCAATGAGTTGAGTAATTATAATGCTGCTAAAAAACCAGGCAGAGGTAAACAATTAATCTGCTCAATTTCTCATTCAGCTTATACTGTCACTGAACAGATGGAATCAGCAGTTTTATTTACACCTCAAGTTTATACAAATAAACAAATGTTAGGAGGTTCTAACGCTAAACGGAATATTTCTAGTATTGCGGGTGTAGAAATGATGTTGAGACAAATATTAATGAATCAAACTCAAGCTGTAGGTAAAAGATTTGAAGATGGTAAATATCGCTATCTCTACTTTTATCCAACTTATTATTTCACTCCAGAAACTAATAAGTTTTTACAAAAAGCCTACACAAATATTGCTCAAACTCGTTTTGATACTAGCATCCGTAATCATTTCATTAGTAAAGATTTACAGGTTGATTTAACCAAAGAAAATTATCAATGTGTGGATAGTTTCTTAATTGATGAAAATTTAGATAGTGAAAAAGATCGCACTTTTAAGCTTTCCTATCCAGAAGATCAACCTTTAACATTTTACTTCATGGCTTTACCTCCTGGAAGGGATAGCACTGATACAGAATCTTGGGTAATGCCGAGTTGGTTAGCGTTCGCTTTTCCGATGATTTTAGATGTGAAAACTGTAGTTTCTGAGTCTCCTATTCCCCCATTTAATGATGGTGCAGAATTTGAAGAAACGGTATTTCTTGATAGTGCGCCTCATGCTTTTCGGACTTTGGTAAAAAGAGATAGATTCAGACTTGATTACATTCTGGAAGGTTGGGAAGAGTACGGTATTCAATATTCTGCACCTTTAAATGTTTTAACTGCTGCTTACGCTATCCATTTAGATGTTAATGCAAAGCAAGGTAAGACTGGCTATGATGCTAATTGGGGTAAATTTACGGAATTATCCAAGGATTTTGAAACCAGTCCTCTTCATGTTTTTGCTTATCTGAATAAATGGGTGCGTAATCAAAAACTTGAGACAGCAAGGATTGAAAAAATCAAACTTTATACCTATCATTTTTACCCTTGTTTTGACCCTTATGCAAAATTTGATTCTACTCAGGAGAAATTAATTGTGGAAGAGAAATCAACTTTGAATCATCCTAAAAATTTAACGGAACTTTATCGCCGTTTTTATCGAGCTAATAAAAGGTTTAATCCTAAAGCTAATGCTGTTTTAAAACCCATTGATATTGCTGCGGATATTATTCTCAAAGCAGATTTATGTATGTTTGGTGGAGAAGTTTTAACTTCAACTGTAGCGGCAGAGGTTTTTAAACTCATGGATCGGGTACATTCTTCTACTGCTGAAGGACGTTGGATTATGAGTAAAAGGGAGGAAGAAAGACAAGCTGTTTTAGAGTTTGCAAGGTATTTTGTAGAGGATGTTTTTGAGGAGTGTTTTAAAGGCGATCGCGCCCGGTTAGCAGGCCGTCAATTGAATCTAATTCGAGATACTTGTGAGTTTCTTTATCGTTTAGCAGATGATGAAGAACGTAAAGCACGTCCCCAAGATGAACCTGATGAAATTACCGAAATTGAAACTGAAGAAAATTAGATTATGACTATTCTTGATCCTTCTCAGTCTTATACTTTTAGCAAATATTTTGAGATGCACATTTCTCCTCAAGATTTTGCTCAAGAATTTGGTTATACATTTACTCGAAAACGTTTGAGTTTACCCCAATATCAAGAGAACCTAGATCGATTAAAAGAGTTGCAAGAACGACTTGATGAAATTCTTCCATACTTTGATTTAGCTAATGAAACAAGTCGCAGAGAAGTATTGATTTCTCCAATCATTTTAGATTTAGTTCACTATACTAAATCTGATGTGAGAATTGAGTATCAAATTAAAGTCAGCGAACAACTACAAGGTTACTTTGATTATCTAATAAGAAATCGAAACAACCTCTTAGTAATCGAAGCTAAAAAAGAGGATTTGGATTATGGTATGACTCAGCTTTTTGCAGAATTAATTGCCCTAGATAAATGGCAAGAAAATCAACAACAAACTCATCTTATCGGTTCAGTTACTACTGGTAAAATATGGGAATTTGCCCAACTTGATCGCACTAATAAACACATCGATCAAGGACTTGATAGCTATCGGGTTCCTGATGATTTAGACCCCTTAATGCGGATTCTCGTTCAAACTCTCATTTAATTTGCTCTCACCGTTATTAAAAACTTACTTCAAGGAAAAACATCATGACACTTTTAAAAACCGTTGACGCTAAATTATTTCAATCAGAAATTCCCTATAAACCAATGGGAAAATATGCCCACTTTCTCACCGTTCGCATTACCGAATCTTATCCATTATTTCAAACAGATAGCGAATTGAATAAAGCAAGGGTAAGGGCTGGAGTTAAACCTGAAAACAAAAACACCATTAGTCGTCTTTCTATGTTCAAGCGTAAACAGTCCACACCTGAAAGATTAGTCGGTCGGGAATTATTGCGAAAATATGAATTTATGAAAGCAGAAGAATGTGAATATAACGTATCTTTTGCAATGGATAATGCTGACTGTATAATCTACGGTTTTGCTATTGGTGATTCTGGTTCAGAAAAATCAAAAGTTGTGGTAGATACGGCATTTTCTATTACAGCATTTGATGAGTCTCATGAAACCTTTACTCTCAATGCTCCTTTTGAAAATGGGACAATGGCTTCTAAAGGAGAAAGTGGTTCTAAACCTGGTGAAGTTACTAGCAGAATTAATCAACAAGATCACATTAGACCACAAGTTTTCTTTCCCAGTATTGTAACACTGAAAGATCCCACAGAAGCTAGTTTTCTTTATGTTTTTAATAACATCCTCAGAACTCGTCACTATGGCGCACAAACAACTCGTACAGGTCGCGTGAGAAATGAGTTAATTGGGGTTATATTTGCTGATGGAGAAATTACCAGTAATCTGCGGTGGACTCAAGCAATATACGACGAAATGGAGGCTAATAATACACTCAAATCACCAGATCCCTTAGATGAAGATGATGTAATTACATCTGCTAAAAGTGCAATTGAGAGTTTAATGAATGATGAATTTATTGTGCATACAGATTTTATTGGTGATGCTTTTATACCTCTAATTAACGAAGTTAAAAATCTCACAAATAACGAAGAAGGAATTAAATCAATTTTGCAAAAAGCTAATACAGAAGCTAAAGAATATGCCAGTAAACATATCAAGAAGAAAACAGCCACTAAAACTAAGTAGTTGAATATTCAGATCCCCGACTTCTTTGAGAAGTCGGGGATCTATACTCTATCATCACCACTATGACCATTATCTATCGCTGCAAATTAGAACTACACGACAGCCTCTATTTTGCTACCCGTGAAATTGGCAGACTTTACGAAACAGAGGCAATAGTTCATAACTATGCTCTCTGTTATGCACTTGGTTTAGTTGATAGTCCAATCTACTCAACAACCGTTGCAGAAGAGGATTCTTATCGCTATTTCTGTCCCGAACAAGTGCCAAAATATGAAGCACATTTAACTCCTTTAAATGAACAAGGAATTTACATAACTCCTGCTCGTTCTCTGAGACATTCATCTATTCTCAATACATGGAAATATGCCAATAATAACTATCATGTAGAAATGGAGAAAACCCAAAAGAATATTCCCAGTTTTGGAAGAGCAAAGGAAATTGCACCAGAAAGTCAATTTGAGTTTTTTCTAATTGCTCAAAAAGAGATTAAATTACCTAAATGGATTCGTTTAGGTAAATGGATGAGCAAAGCAGAAATTACGGTTGAGAAATTACCACAACCAAAAACAAAAACTGATTTATTTACCTGCACTCATCCTTTAAACCCTTTAGATGTCATGTTTACTAATCAAGTCATTAGTTATGATGTGGTAAATATGCCGCCAGTTAGTCTGATTCAAAATGTCCAAATACAAGGGGAATATTACTATTTTGATGATGTCAAAAATGTAAAACTTCCTAAACAAATGCAATACAGATTTCGTGCTTAAAATGTAATTGGTGGGCAATGCCCACCCTACTTTCAATTATTAATTATGCCCCATAGTCTCATCCTCAACATCATCCCCCAATCTCCAATTTACCCCAATTTCCTCACAGGTAGACATTACCACGCCTTATTTCTTAATCTAGTGAGTTCTGTTGATAGAAAATTAGGAGACTACTTACACGAATCAAACGCCGATAAAGCCTTTACGCTCTCACCATTGCAGATACAAAACAAACATAAAACCCAATCTTATCCTTTGCAATATGCCCATCAAAATCCTATTCCTGCTGGTACTTCTTGTTGGTGGCGTATTTCTTTATTAAATGACAATTTATTTAGTCAACTGACACCTTTATGGTTAAATATAAACCCCAAACAACCTTGGCATTTAGGTTCAGCTAACCTATATATTACTAGCATTCAGGGTACACCCCAATCTAATCAACCTTGGGCAAATGCTTGTAGTTATTCCCAACTTTATCAACAAGCAAGCGAAACAGAACGCAATCTTAATTTCATTTTTTCTACACCTGTAGCTTTTCGTCAAGGTGCATTTGATAATGTTTTACCAACAAGGGAATCTGTATTCAATAGTCTACTAAATCGGTGGCATAAATATAGCGATATTGAATTAACCAATATTTCTTTTGAATCAATTTATGCTAGTGCTTTTAATATCAATACTGAAGTTATTAGCAACTATGACAACAAATTTATTGGTTGTTTAGGTGAAATCAGTTATCGCATTCTTGGTAATGTAGAAACAACGACAATTAAACAAATTAACGCCTTAGCTGATTTTGCTTTATATGCTGGTATTGGCAGAAAAACAACAATGGGAATGGGAATGGTGAGGAGAAGGTGACAGGGAACAGGTGACAGGGAAGAGGTGACAGGTGACAGGGAAGAGGTGACAGGGAACAGGGAACAGGTGACAGGTGACAGGTGACAGGTGACAGGGAAGAGGTGACAGGTGACAGGGAAGAGGTGACAGGTGACAGGGAAGAGGTGACAGGGAAGAGGCAAAAGTAAATAAGGGAAGAGGAGTTATTTATGAAGATTGAATCACATCGAGATTTAATTGTGTGGCAAAAATCAATGGATATGGTAGTAAATATCTATCAATTAGCTGCTGGATTTCCAAATACAGAAATTTATCGTCTTACTTCACAAATTACTCGTGCTGCTGCATCTGTTCCAGCCAATATTGCCGAAGGTCATGCAAGAGGAACAACTAAAAACGATTTTGCACATTTTTTATCTATAGCTAAGGGTTCATTAATGGAAACAGAAACTTTTTTAATCCTTGCTGTTAGATTAAATTATCTAACTTCAGAACAAGCAAATCGCACATTATCACTGATTATAGAAATTAGTAAAATGCTCACTTCTCTTCGTTTGAAAATCTTAAATAAGTAGTGAGACAGAATTAATTACACAATGTCATTGCGTAAGCGTTGCGTGGCGTTAGCCATATGGAACGAAGTGAAATGAAGCAATTCCAAGGGTTGTGATTGCTTCCCTTCGCTCGCAATGACTGTAAATATTTTTATCCAATTACTTACACCATAACTAACTTTCTTCCCACTATCAATTTTTACCACTTTTAATTAATTATGTTTCAAAACGAAATGACTAACTCTCTTCCTACTTTCACCTGTAACCTGTCACCTGTCACCTCTGACCTCTGATGATGATTACGTTAATATTGCCTCATTAAATCAATATTCCTATTGTCCTCATCGTTGTTGGTTGATTCATTGTGCAGGGGAATTTATTGATAATCAATACACAATTGAAGGTACAAGTTTACATGAACGAGTTCACACAGTTGGAGAACAAAATCGTGAGGAAACTTGGCAGATACGCGCTATTTATTTGAAATCAGAGCAATATAAACTTATCGGTAAATCTGATTTAATTGAGTTTGAAAATGGCGGATTTTACCCTATTGAATACAAAAGAGGACGCAGGGGAGAATGGGATAATGATGAATTGCAAGTTTGCGCTCAAGCTTTGTGTTTGGAGGAAATGACAGGAAAAAATATCAATACTGGCTATATCTATTATGCTCAAACTCATCAACGGAAATTAGTAGAAATTACCCCAGAATTACGAGGTAGTACCATTGCTACTATTGAAGCTATCCAAACCTTACTGTTTACAGGTGCTATGCCAAAAGCTGTAAAAACAAAACGCTGTGATGGTTGTAGTCTTTATTCTCGATGTTTGCCACAACTTGCTGATAAAGTTGGGCGTTATCAAGAAGCAAATTGAGAAATTTATACTTGATGCAAAAACCTTTCTCAAACTCTTTTTACTGTTACCTGTCACCTGTCTACTGTTACCTATTTTGAGGATTTAATTATGGGTACTCTTTACATCGTACAAGATGATGCTTTTATCGGTAAGGTTGATGAACGGATTAATGTGAAATATGAAAAGAAAATTCTTCAAGATGTTCCGTTTATTCATCTTGAGGGTGTAGTTGTTTTAGGACGAGCAACTATTTCACCGGCTGTTGTGGATGAATTGATGCAGCGTCATATCCCTCTATCTTTTATCAATAAAATTGGTCATTATTTGGGACGGTTAGAACCAGAAATGACTGGTAATATTTTCATTCGCAAAGCACAATGGCAAGCAGCAGGAGAAACCCCCCAATCTATTCATCTGGTGCAAGGGTTTGTTAGGGGAAAATTAAAAAATTATCGTCAAACTTTGATGCGTTATCAGCGTGAATTTAATGATATTGATCTATCTAAAAGTATTCTTCGCATTGAACAGGTGATTGCTGCAATTAATTCAACTGAAAGTATCAATTCCTTGCGTGGTTTAGAAGGTTCTGGTAGTGCTGCTTATTTTGGTTGTTTTGATAGTCTAATTCGTAATTCTCAATTTTCTTTTACTAAGCGTGTCCGTCGTCCACCTACAGATCCAGTAAATTCATTGTTAAGTTTTGGTTATTCTTTATTGCGTCATGATCTGCAAAGTGCTGTGAATATTGTCGGTTTTGATCCATATTTAGGATACCTACATTTCGATCGCTATAATCGTCCTTCTTTAGCTTTAGATTTAATGGAAGAGTTTCGCCCTTTAGTAGTAGATGCGGTAGTTTTATCTATTTTGAATAAGCAATTATTAACTCCAGCCGATTTTGTAACTGAACCGTTAAGTGGTGCTGTTTCTCTGACTCCAGAAGGACGGAAAACTTTTTTAACTTTGTACGAAAAGAAAAAAATATCGGAGTTTAAACATCCAGTAATGGGGCGTAAATGTAGTTATCGAGAGGCTTTTGAATTGCAAGCAAGATTACTGGCTAAGTATTTAATGGGAACAATTGATAAATATCCCCCTTTGTTTTTGAAGTAGCTATTTAGGTGACAGGTTACAGGTGACAGGTGACAGAAAAGAGTTTTTACCTATTACCTATTACCTATTACCTATTACCTATTACCAATTACCTATTACCTATTACCCATTACCAGTTTATGAATGTTGTTGTTTCTTACGATATTTCTGAGGATAAACGCCGGACTAAAATCCATAGTATCCTCAAGCTATTTAGGTGACAGGTTACAGGTGACAGGTGACAGAAAAGAGTTTTTACCAATTACCAATTACCTATTACCTATTACCTATTACCTATTACCTATTACCAATTACCAATTACCTATTACCTATTACCCATTACCAGTTTATGAATGTTGTTGTTTCTTACGATATTTCTGAGGATAAACGCCGTACTAAAATCCATAGTATCCTCAAATCCTATGGACAATGGGTGCAGTATAGTATTTTTGAATGTGAGTTAACTGATACTCAATATGCTAAGTTGAGATCGCGTCTCAATAAACTCATAAAACCTGAAACCGACAGCATTCGCTTTTACTTTCTTTGTGCTTGCTGTTTTGGTAAAATAGAAAGAATCGGTGGTGAACAGCCCCGTGATCAGACGATTTTCTTCGCTTAATGCGCGGGGGGGTGGGTGTAAAAAATTCAATTTCTCAAAAAATGCCTGAAATCATGTCTACACAAGCTTTTCATGCAGTTCATGGAGTTCACCCATCCGCGCACCTTGCACAGCAGGAGTTTCAGCTATTTTACTCCTTGACACTTTTCTTGAAATGGATTATCATAAAGGCATCCGCGCAACTGAACCTTGAAAACTACATATATATAGGCTTTCAGCACCCCGCTATTGCAATTTCATTTACTCCCTATTAGGGATTGAAACTGGGTGAGAAGCTGAAGGGGCGGCTACGGTCGCGGATTGCAATTTCATTTACTCCCTATTAGGGATTGAAACAATTACTCCAAAGGGATCACCTGACCTACTTTATAGCTAGGATTGCAATTTCATTTACTCCCTATTAGGGATTGAAACGTAACACCAAGCTTTTTATTACCTTTAGCTTTAAGATTGCAATTTCATTTACTCCCTATTAGGGATTGAAACTCGCACCAAGGCAATAGATTCTGAATTGGGAGTCAAATTGCAATTTCATTTACTCCCTATTAGGGATTGAAACTTGGTATGGGCTGGGGTGAAGTGGGAGGATGATCCGATTGCAATTTCATTTACTCCCTATTAGGGATTGAAACTTCTCTCTTGACAATCTATTATGGATATGAGAATATAGAATTGCAATTTCATTTACTCCCTATTAGGGATTGAAACCCTGCTTATTTTTGTACTGATTCTTCCTGTGTTTTATTGCAATTTCATTTACTCCCTATTAGGGATTGAAACAAGATGCTTATATATTGTTGCGATTGTTGCGATCATATTGCAATTTCATTTACTCCCTATTAGGGATTGAAACGAGCATTTGGCGGAAGAAAGGCGCAAAAGAATAGAAGTGAGATTGCAATTTCATTTACTCCCTATTAGGGATTGAAACATTGTATTCCCGGATTGCAATTATTTCTCCGCTATTGCAATTTCATTTACTCCCTATTAGGGATTGAAACAACGTATCTCGTAAGATACCATCGCCAGCACTGATTATTGCAATTTCATTTACTCCCTATTAGGGATTGAAACATTATACCAGTGACTATTTCTTATTCAAAGACGAAATTGCAATTTCATTTACTCCCTATTAGGGATTGAAACAAGCTCGGAGTAGTGCCAAAGTTTTGCTTTTTTATCCTAATTGCAATTTCATTTACTCCCTATTAGGGATTGAAACCATATGGGAAAAATGTAATTTAATTTGTGGTAAAATTGCAATTTCATTTACTCCCTATTAGGGATTGAAACATCCGATTAAGACCTAACAATCTTGTAAAGCTGCAATTGCAATTTCATTTACTCCCTATTAGGGATTGAAACCTAATGCTGCGTTCATGCTTGCCATAATGGGCTTTTATTGCAATTTCATTTACTCCCTATTAGGGATTGAAACTCGTAACCTATCCCTTTGTATGCACGGATTAAAACAATTGCAATTTCATTTACTCCCTATTAGGGATTGAAACAGATTGGGCTGTAGTTGAGGTTGTAACGGGTTATTGCAATTTCATTTACTCCCTATTAGGGATTGAAACTGGGATAGGTTCAACATGGTCTTTTTGTCGCCAAATTGCAATTTCATTTACTCCCTATTAGGGATTGAAACAAGATAGATTATTCTCTATAGTAGTCAGATTAGGATTGAAATTGCAATTTCATTTACTCCCTATTAGGGATTGAAACTAGAAATAGACCACCAACTGGAGGGGTAATACAAAGGAATTGCAATTTCATTTACTCCCTATTAGGGATTGAAACTTTTTCCTCGGCTTTGTTTCTATATATATAATATAATTGCAATTTCATTTACTCCCTATTAGGGATTGAAACCAAGATACTTTTTATCAGTTCCAGAAAAGTATCGGATTGCAAATTGCAATTTCATTTACTCCCTATTAGGGATTGAAACGAACTCTCACAAATTTCGCAGAGAAGAGAAAGATTGCAATTTCATTTACTCCCTATTAGGGATTGAAACAGCCGACGCTAAACAGGAAATTAGAAACAACTGGATTGCAATTTCATTTACTCCCTATTAGGGATTGAAACTTTTGTCACCTGTGGGGATAACTCCCAAGTCAGAGGATTGCAATTTCATTTACTCCCTATTAGGGATTGAAACAATTGTGAGACGGATCTACATTTGGCGATCGCTCTAAATTGCAATTTCATTTACTCCCTATTAGGGATTGAAACCATTCCAAATTTAAACGCATCAGTTAAAAATGAGATAATTGCAATTTCATTTACTCCCTATTAGGGATTGAAACCTGCTCTGACTGCCTTGACTGCTGGTGCTATTTATTGCAAATTGCAATTTCATTTACTCCCTATTAGGGATTGAAACACTGCTGCGGTAACGGATATTTCTGCCACTATGAATTGCAATTTCATTTACTCCCTATTAGGGATTGAAACCCTTAACCGCAGCCAGTACATATTTACTAACCGATTGCAATTTCATTTACTCCCTATTAGGGATTGAAACTCAATTATTTGTCCACTTTCACTGAGGAAAGATTTAATTGCAATTTCATTTACTCCCTATTAGGGATTGAAACCTCTGGAGATTCCTTATGCCTTACGTGCAATGATTGCAATTTCATTTACTCCCTATTAGGGATTGAAACTGATAGTTGCAATATCCGTTATCTGTAATCTGCAAATTGCAATTTCATTTACTCCCTATTAGGGATTGAAACGGCTACGTTTATAGAAGTTGCCCCGATAGATGCCGATTGCAATTTCATTTACTCCCTATTAGGGATTGAAACGTAAATTTCCTTATATGTACAGGCACGGTTATCTCCCACAGATTGCAATTTCATTTACTCCCTATTAGGGATTGAAACTTCACTATTTACGGTTGGGGATGGCAACATAGGAAGAATTGCAATTTCATTTACTCCCTATTAGGGATTGAAACACAGCCTATACAGCTAATGATGTTTACGGGAACGAATTGCAATTTCATTTACTCCCTATTAGGGATTGAAACTTTAAGGGTACTAGGTTAGAGGAAATCAAAAACTTTTATAATTGCAATTTCATTTACTCCCTATTAGGGATTGAAACGCTACAGGCGTAAAATTCCATCACACCAGCCCCCATGAATTGCACTATTGCCAAAGCCCTGAAACTTTATTGATATCGTCACGATTTTATTGGGTTTCAGACATATTTTGGAAAATTGGCAATAGTATTGATCTAAAGACATAATTCAATTTATGACCCTAGACTCAAGCATTGGTCTGACCAATATAGCAATATTGAATCATTTAGCACTGACTAATGAGGTTCATTATGATTATCTCAAATCCAGTTGACAAAACCGCAAATATTAGTCTGCAAAAAGACACACTACTTATAGAATTAACTGCTGAAGAGTCTTCTAGTATTGTTGGAGGGTTTACAATTAGAAATGATTCAGGAGGTACAAGGCGTTTTTATAATTTAGGGGCAAATGTACCAGCACAAGTGCAAACTTTACAACCTAATACAGAAGGCACTTATGATGGAGAATACATTATATATAACACATCAAAGACCGGATTTGAACCTGTATTAGTAAAAGTAGATCCCACAAAAACAGCAAGTTTTCGTCAGGAAGGAAATGGTATAACTGTTACTACTGATACTCCAATTCTTTACAAAGGTAGTATTTAATTTTATCTCTTGAAGTATAACGATTTCTTCGGTTTTCTCTTAAAAATTGCGATCGCAAAGTGCTGCTGCAAATAGTTCACTATTGCAAGGCACTTCGTAGGAATCATTAAATTTTAGAGTTAAGTAGGTGAACACAATAAAACCAAACTGTGTAAAGAAATGTAAAATCGCCCAAACCCTCTTGACTCTTGCCTCTTGCATGAGTGCCTTTTGCCTTGCCATAACGACAATTTTCAATACCAACCTACTTATCATAAATTCAAAGTTTTTAATTTCAAAATAGATTGAGAAATTTTGTAACAACATCCATAGCTGTAGCGACCTGCAATCATCCGTTTCGACCAGGATTATTTGCAAATAAACTCGACGCTTTACCAGGGCTGAGTTTTTAGGATTGAGAAAGATTTGTCAAAAAACTCATTTGAGAATTTGATAGATTAACTTTGAATTCAAGACCCAAGTTCTTTAACTAGCAGGATATAAAAATGGCTAGTAACTATGACTCCATAGCCAAAGAGTATAAAGAATCCAAAGAATTGCCAATTCGTTTACATATAGAAGCATATACATATTTTAATATGCTTGGCAATTTGGCAGAAAAATCAATTCTGGATCTGGCTTGTGGAGAAGGATTTTATTCCAGAAAATTCAAAGATCAAGGTGCAGCAAAGGTTGTAGGGGTAGATATTTCCCAAAAAATGATTGAATTGGCAAGAGAAGAAGAAACTAGAAAATTTCAAAATATTGAATATATTCTTGGTGATGTACTTGAACTCGGTGAAATAGGCAGCTTTGATTTGGTAGTTGCTTCCTATCTCCTAAATTATGCCCGAAGTCCAGAAGAATTACTCAAAATGTGTGAAAGTATATTTGCCAATCTTAAACCTGGTGGTCGTTTTGTTAGTATTAACAACAATCCCTCTCAATCACCTATATCATATCTGAAAACTGAAAAATATGGATTTATTAAAAGTATAGATTCACCACTAATCGAAGGTACGCCCATAAAATATACATTTATTAATAATCATAAATTCACCTTTGATAACTATTACCTCAGCATTCCCACTCATGAATGGGCATTTCAGAGTGTCGGTTTTAAAGAGGTTCGCTGGCAATCACCAATAGTCTCACCTGATGGAATAAAAGAATTTGGGCAAGAATTTTGGCAAGATTTCCTTGATTCTGTGCCAATAATTGGTATTGAATGTTTTAAGTAAATCTACAAAATCCACCATCGTTTTAATATCCATGTTTGCGTCTAACGGGGCGACGATGAAGCTAGGAATAAGATAGGATCAGATCCATAGGGGGTACAGTTAGGTCGAGGGGGATTTAGGGGGATCTGCGGGTGTCAGATCCCACACGAAAAAGTTTTCAAACAACCTCTTAGGGATTGAAACTTGATATTTCCTACAAAATAGAACAACTTCATCATATTGCAATTTCATTTACTCCCTATTAGGGATTGAAACTACGCATGAGGGTTTACGCCGTAAACCCCTACGAAATTGCAATTTCACTTACTCCCCATTAGTGCTTTTTTAAGTTCTAGATGATTCTTGCCTCTAGAGTATTTCCACCGTCCCTTTATAGCCATCAATTTGGACTTGTTGACCGTCTTGAAGTAGGTATGTCGCACCACGTACGTCCATAACAGCGGGAATACCATATTCACGGGCGATAATTGCTCCGTGAGAAAGTTTACCACCTGCTTCGGCAATTAAGCCTCCAGCTTGGACAAGGATAGGGGCCCAACCGGAATCTGTGTAAGGGACAACAAGGATGGTGTTTTTATCAATATTATGGGCTTCTTGTAAGGTTCGTAATACTTTTACCCGTCCTTGAATTCGTCCTTGACTGGCGGGAATACCTAATAAAATGTTGTCAGAGGAATCAATTACGGGTTTAATGGGATGAGGGGGGTTATAACCGTAAACTACGGGGGGAATTTGGAGAATTTGGCTATCTTGGATAAATTGCGATCGCCTGTTTGCGATTAATTCCCAGATATGATTCTTAAAAGCTACATCTGGATTAATCCCTAAATGACGAATTTCCTCTAACTTGAGAAAGAAAATATCTCCCTCTTGAGTTAATACCCCAGACTGAAGCCACATCTGTTCTAGCGCCAAAAATGTCCAACGTAATTCCGCTAACAATCGGGAATAAACTTCTGTCACCCTACCTTTAAGATCAACTCGTCTTTGTACTAAATTTGTCTGTTCTGAACGGGAATCATCTAAATTTGGTGCTTCCGGTGCTTGTAGCAACTGGATAAATAACTGTTTCACTATTTGGGGATTTTCTCGCCAAGTGGGGACAGAAATATCTGTACCAACTTCGCTCAAATAGCCATAATCCTCAATCAATTCGTTGAATTCCGCTAAAATTCTCGACCCTGCGGCTGTTTCTGCTAATTGTGCAAATACTTGTTCTGGTTTAAGTTCATAGTTATCGGCGATTAAGATTTGCCTAGCATCCGCCGCCAGCAACCGCATAGCTCTTAATGATGCTACCTCTGGGGTGACGCTATTATCAATTTCTTCGGCTTTTGCCCCCAAAACCGCTTGACGGATGGCTGCACTTAAGGGGGCTAAAATGCTGTAATAAGTACCCCGGTGGAGTAAGTCGAGAATTAAATCTATTCTGCCTAATAATTGATCTAGTGATAATTCCTCAATGACAACGTTTGATAATTGGGTTAATCCCGGAATAAAAACTTGGCGATAGTCCAATTTAAAATCTTTTTCTAAATCAATTTCTCGCTTGAGTAACTTTGTCAGTCCTGGTAAATTAGCCAAAGTAGAATCTAGAGCAGGTTTACTGATGCTTGCACCTCTAGTCAGAAATTCCAAACTTTCTGGAGGTAATCCCATTTCCAGAAAGATTTCTCCTAATAAGGAAGCATTAAAATAGGCTCTAGAGTAGTGCAGTGTAGCTGTTGTGGCAAAATCCAACCGGTTAGCGCGATCGCCTAACACTATAGTAAAAATTTCCCCCCACACACCACAGGTTAAAGGTGAATTAATAGACCAAGTTAAGGGATGAATAACTCCCGGAATTACCTCAGCCGCGATTTTTCTTGTCCATAACGGTAAAAGCGTAGTAATAGGTCTTGTCTGCAATACCCAGAGATTTTGACCATCATAACTCCATTCAATATCTTGGGGAATGCCCAAATAACGTTTTTCTAACCGCCGAGCTAAGTATGCAACCTGTTTAATTAATGCTTCAGGAACTTTGCCATGACCTTCAAATTGCAGACAAGATAATTTTTCATTATCCGCAATCACCACCCGATATTGTTCCGGTGTTACCTTCCCAGATACAATTTGCGTAGGACTACCAGACACCGCTTCAATAACCACCGCCTCACCCTGTTGAGAAATGGGATCTCGGCTAAAAGCTACCCCAGAAAATACACTTTGGACTTGTTGTTGAATGAGTACCCCCATTGCCCGATCTTCTGAACTACTGCGATGGCGATATTCGACGGCACTGGGATGATCATAGGAGGCTTTAACTTGAGCGATCGCTTGTCGCAATTCTACCTTACTGATCACATTTAAAATCGTTTCATACTGTCCTGCCGCCGAAGCTTGTTGGGAATCTTCCCCAATCGCCGAGGAACGCACCACCAAGGGCGAAAGTGGCGATGGTTGCAGAAAATCAATTAAAACAGTAGGATCTTCACCAGCAGGCAGTACCCAACCTTTAGGAACTGTATAGCCCCAACGTTTAATTTGCGATAGTGTCGCAGCTTTAGCTCCCACCACTTCCCCATCTAAATCATCATCTAAAGTAATAATCCTGTCTTGATTATTTAAATATTCCATCATTGGTTGAGATTCTAGCGCCGCCTCCTCAATAGGGAGATTCATATCATCAGGAATTTGGCTATAAATCCAGTAAATTAGCCCCGACAAAGTTGCAGCAGCGATAATCCTTAGTATATCTTGGGAATGGATAATACCCACAAACAGGGGAAATATCACTAATACCCCCAACTTAATAGTTTCCTTAGAACGAGTAATTAAAAACCCCGTCGCCGCCAGCAAACTCACAAAAGCAGTTACCATCGGATCATGTGCCAACAACCCCCAGGAAACGTTAGTTATTCCTGCGCCTTTAGTAGCCACATATCTACCGACAACCAAAGCAATTAAAGCAATAAGTTCCCAAACTGGTTGGGAAGGAAAATAATATTGGGCAATTGTCACAACCCCAACACCCTTGAGGGCTTCAGAAACCACGCAGATACTTCCTGCTAACTTACCACCATGATAAAAAGCGGCTGCCACACTAATATTTCCTGTACCCACCTTGGCTAACTGCTTACCACTCAAGGCATAAGTAATCCAGGAAATTAGTGGTATTGCTCCTAACAGTGGACAAACAATTAAAATAATGACGATACCGAAAAGATTAATCATGATTCTCTAATCTAAAAATTAAAATTTGATGACATCTTCCAAGTTTGTTGTTAACAAACATGAATCACATAATAAAGATAAAACCCTTGTACGGCAGGAGTCAGGGTTCAGATTCAAAATAATTCTTTCTTCTTTGTTTTTCTTTCTTGCTCCTGACTGCTGATTGGGCGTAGGACTTGCGCCCCTACCTCCTGACTCCTCTTAAATATAAGGACACTAGAAAACAATGGTAGTCTTACTAGTGTCCCAAATGTTATTTAAGGAATTTAGCCTAGTGCATAAGCGGCAGTAAGCGCCCAAATAATCAGCCCAGCAATTGATCCTAAAAGTACCACAGTGGAGATTGTAATCAGTTTAGGTGAATCTGCACCTTCAAATTTCATGATTCCGCGATTTAAATCGGACATTGTTTTATAATGCTCCTTTATTACAGGGCTAATCTGTCCGTCTTGATTTTAGTCTTTCTACTGCCAGATGGTGTTAAATTCTTATTACGATTTTTTTTAAGATTGGTAACAAGAGGGAAAATGGGACTTCTCCACTACTTAATATTGTGCAAAAATAATTTAATTTTCTCTAATCCAAAGAGCTAAACCACCTCCGCGTCCACGAGCAGCAATCATATCTTCAGTAACCAGAAAGAAAGCAAAAAAAGCAAGTTTAGCTATGGGTTGCTCGTTAAAATCTTTAATTTCATCTTTAT
>NZ_JADEWA010000148.1:0-11235 GCF_015207865.1 Dolichospermum sp. LEGE 00246 | reverse complement strand
CAATATGATTATATTATGTGAGAATTATCCAGAAATTGAGGATTTACGTAACTTGCACATTAGGAGGGTGCGTCAGACCTGATAATTTGGTAAAAAACGGATTTTTGATATCTAACGCACCCTACACCAGATGATTAGTGTGACACTCGACTATATTAATTAGGTCACCAAATAATTAGTGCTACATATTTTTCGGATTGCTAAGGTTGATTGGAGAGGAAATTTTGTATAATAAACTAAACTACGATAAATTGACCGATAAACCGTACTTTATTGATCGCGCAAATATTCATTAGTGCAATTGTTAGTTAATCAAGGATGTAATCTATGAGTTTAAATACTCAAGTTCTAGACAAACCGATTGTTGAGGAACTGCCTTATGTTGAGGCTAATCTTCATTACTTACTGCCAATGGCAGAAAAACCTGTTAACTATACTTATGAACCACCAGCAGGTATTCCTAGACAGAATGGGATTTATCAGCCGCAAAGTTTACCCATACGCAATGCCCGATCTATTGTAGAAAATCTATCTTTGGATAGAGAAGGTTTTGCTCTGACTGAGCATCGTACGAAAGTCCGCAACTTCTATGATGAAGATGAGTTACGGAATGTTTACTATCTGGAAGCGGAGCAATTATTAAAAGAGGTAACAGGGGCAACTCAGGTGGTAATATTTGACCATACTTTGCGTAATGCTCAAGAGTCAAAACCGAGTGAAAATAGTATTAAAGAGCCTGTGAAGCGTGTACACAATGATTTCACGGCTAAATCTGGCTATGCTCGTGCGCGTAAAGAGTTAGAAGCACGGGGGGTAGAGAATATTGAAGAGTTGTTACAACAACGTTTTGCAATTATCAATATTTGGCGGGCGATCGCAGATACAATTCAAGAGTCACCATTGGCTGTGTGTGATGCTCAAAGTATTGCCCCAACAGACTTAGTAGCTGGTGATTTAGTGTACCGCAATCGCATTGGTGAAACCTACGCAGTTACTTACAACCCAGAACATAAGTGGTACTATTTTCCACAAATGCAAAGGGATGAAGCTTTATTTATCAAATGTTTCGATTCCGCAGAAGATGGAATTGCCCGCTTTGCAGCCCACACAGCATTTGCAGATCCAACTAGCCCAACAGATGCACCACCAAGGCAAAGTATTGAGTTGCGGACATTTGTTTTCTATCCTGTATAGTGGCGTATGATTTTTGGAGGTAGAGACGTTCCATGGAACGTCTCTACAAAGGTTTTGAACGTATGCAAAATTATTTTCATCCCTAAAATCAGCAACGCCCCTTATTCTTTCTTCTTCCTCCTGACTCCTGACTCCTATATATACATAGCAAAGTAATCATTGTAGATGTCTGTATTTGCTGTGACTGTGAGTTCTATTTGTTTTTGTTCTTCATCTTTTGCTGAAGTTGTCGAGAGATTTAAGCTATCTTGGGGAATAAAATCACCACAGTATTCATTTGCCGGTACTGTTGCATTCATCTGTTGGGGATAACTCAACTTGAGATTATTCATAACAGTGATAAATTGATTACGGGTACGTCCGCTGAATCTGGGATTGAGGCGCTTTTCTTCACCAATGGTGGAAACTGTACGCCCTTTGTAGTCATGGGCAGGATATACAAAAGTATCATCTGGCAAGGTGAATAAGCGTTGTGTCACCACATCATAGAGAGTCCCCGGATCACCTCCCTGAAAATCTGTGCGTCCACAACCACGAATAAATAAGGCATCACCGGTTAATAAATGGGTTTTATTTACCAAATAGGCTATGTGACTGGCGCTGTGTCCTGGTGTAAAAATTGCTTCAATAATTACTGATCCTACCTCTAAAATTTCCCCACCAACAAGAGAACGATTCGCTTTTGTTACCGCAGGATTTTTGGGAACGATCACCTGACAGCCTGTTTGTTGCCTAAGTTTACCCGCCCCTGTAATGTGATCAGCATGGAGATGGGTTTCTAGACAGTAGCGCAGCTTTAATCCCAGTTCCTCTAATGATTCTAAATCACGATCAACTTGCTCTAATACAGGATCAACCAAAATAGCATCTCCTAGTTGTTGATCAGCAATGAGGTAAGTATAGCTACTGGTTTGAGGGTCAAAAAATTGGCGGAATAGAAAGTTTGACTGGAGTATTTCTGAAGTCCGCTCGCTCAAAGCTATAGCAGGAAGAGGACGCACTCGTAATGGTAGAGATTGCAATAACTCCTGGGATAATGCCTGTGCCTGTCCCCGTAGTTCTGGAACAGCTATAGTTTCCCACAAGTCTCCTTTACGCGGTGTTCCCAAGGTATAAAGCAGTGAGGAAACATTACCATCTGCCTCATATAAAGCGCCTTGGGAGTTGGCATCTAGTCCTAAACCCAGGACATTAGGGCGGATTAGTCCCTCTGTTCGCAAATTAGTAACCAGGGGATGAGGTGATAGCGAAGCGCTCCGTAGGAATCGCCTGTAATCTGCTGCTACCCCTGTACAATTTACTACTCGATGCACTGAGAAAATCTGATTAGTCTGGGTTTTGCGTTCAGATATGGTGACAGCCACACCGTTAGATAAAGCTTGATATTCCCGAATTCGTCCAGCGAAAATAGTTAGTTGACCAGAATTGAGCATTTCTGTGATCACATCTGCCACTTGTGGGGCAATACGGTGACGATGGACATCCCAGTAAGGTGTGAGATGACGTAAAAACCGCCTCTGTTCGACTTTTGGTAGTCTTTGCCAAATTTTCTGAGTATGGGGACGTAAAGAATCAATGAGCGATCGCCAATTATATCCTTGAGATGCAGCAACTTTTACCTCAGTCCGCAGCCAGTGTAACCAACCACGCACCGTCGTCGGAAAGGTATCAGAAGTCAAAGAATTAGAATAAGGTTGAGCCGGTTGATGTTTTTGGGGAAACAGTCCCCGACGAGACACAGCATAAATCTTACCCCGATGTTGGCGATCGTGCAGAGATAACACCATATCTACCATCGTTAATCCCGTACCAATCAGCAACACAGGCGCATCAGGATCAAGATCATCTAGGGCATCGGCTGACCAAGCATTTCGGCGATAATTACTATCTGTATTCTCACTTTCTGAAGGCGTAGAAGGGGAATTTCCTAAAGCCAAGACAACCTTATCGGCATTAAAACAGCGCCCACTACGGAGAGAGATAGCTGTCCCTTTTCCTTCCGACTGTATCCCCACCACTTCATCAGTTACTCTTTCCAGCCGGACATCACTAGGTGCTGTTGCTTCGGCTTCTGCCAAAATTGACTGAATGTACAAACCATAAACTTTGCGAGGAATGAAGGTACTAGCATTGATTTCTTCAGAAAAAAATGAACCTAACTCGTTGCAGTTGTACTGAAGCCAACGTAACAGATGTCCCGGATCATGAGGAAACGCGCTCATGTTACCTGCTGAGACATTCAGCAAATGACAGTTAGTTTCCGTACTATAGGCAATTCCTTTGCCAATTTGACGACCGCGCTCAATTAACTTAATTGTGAGGGGTTGACTAGCAGTTTTCAATAGATGGGTAGCAACTAGAGTCCCACTAAAACCTCCGCCAACAATAGCGATGGTAGTTGAAGTATGAGTAGTCAAAAAACTAGAAGTCATGGCAGTGTCAGTTAAAATAAGTAATAACGCGATTTAATTTCTCTATACCAATCCAAAATCATTCCTAATCCAGCTAAAAGCAGGAAAACTTGGTTTCGGATGAAATATATGATACTCTGAGTTTATCTATAAACTACATTTACTTGATAAAATTACCGTAGTTTATACTATACAATTTAGCAAATAAAAAGCTAGGTGGAGAAGCCTGATCATGTCAGTCTTCTAGAACCGAAGTTATTACATGAGATCGTTCAGATGCGTACACAAATACGAAACGAACTCATAGCGATCAAACCGTTTGATGACATAGAACACAAACACCTCTTGGACGCATTGGAGTGGGCTTATTTAGCGTTGTAACTTAAATCCCTACTAAAGTTGAGGCAACAATATGGGCGAAACTGGGTTCAAACTTGTAATCTTTGATTGTGATGGAGTGTTAGTTGATAGTGAACCAATTATCAATCGCACTTTTGCCGAAACGCTCACTGAATTTGGTTTTCCTATCACATATAGAGAAGTAACTCAAAAATTTATCGGCAAGTCTCTGAAAACCTGTTTAGAGATAATCGAGCAATCTTACAATAAACCATTGCCCAAAAACTTTATCGAACTTTGCAAGGAAAGAGAAATAGCTCCATTACAGCAAGAACTACAGCCTGTTTCGGGCATTAACGAAGTATTGGAGCAAATTACCTTACCAAAATGTGTAGCATCAAATAACAGTCACCGCCATATTCAATTTGTCTTGAAATTAACGGGACTTCTACATCAATTTGAAGGAAAAATATATAGCTGTTATGATGTTCCGCGCCCTAAACCTTTTCCTGATGTCTATCTCCATGCAGCCGAGCAAATGAACACAAATCCAGAACATTGTGTTGTGATTGAAGATTCTGTACCGGGTGTACAAGCAGGATATGCGGCAAGAATGACCGTTTTTGGTTATGCCCAACATAGCGATGGTACTGCTCTTACTGATGCTGGAGCCAAGATAGTTTTTAATGATATGCGGCAACTTTCTCAGATACTTTTACAAAATTATCTGAGTAACAATGTGATCGCTCATAAATAAAATTTTCTAATTGGAATTTTCCTCGTGATACTAGAAGTAGCAATTTTAGAAATTAAGCCTGGGTTAGCGGAAGAATTTGAAACTGCTTTCAAAACAGCTTCATCTATCATTGCTTCCATGTCTGGATATATTTCTCACGAATTACAACGCTGTATCGAGACTCCAAATCGTTACATTTTGCTCGTGCATTGGCAAACCTTAGAAGACCACACCGTTGGATTTAGACTCTCACCAGAGTATCAACAATGGCGTTCCCTTCTTCATAACTTTTACGACCCCTTTCCAAGGGTTGAACATTACCAAGTTGTTTAATTTACCAAATTAGAATCATGACTCAAACTCAATGGACTGCGGTTGACGAATACATCAATGACTTATTCGTACCCTCTGATTTTGCATTAGATGCCACAATTCAATCTACAATTGACGCTGAATTGCCTCAAATCAATGTTGCTCCCAACCAAGGCAAATTACTCCATATCCTCACTCAAATTCGTGGTGCTACCAGAATCTTAGAATTGGGAACATTGGCTGGTTACAGTACGATTTGGCTAGCAAGGGCGCTACCAGCAGATGGTAAGTTAATTACCCTAGAAGCCAATTCCAAGCACGCGGAAGTTGCCCGCGAGAATATCGAACGGGCTGGTTTATCAAATATTGTCGAAATCCGTGTCGGAGCAGCATTGGATACATTACCCCAACTGGCTGCGGAAGGTCAAGCACCCTTCGATTTAGTCTTTATTGATGCTGACAAGGTAAATATTCCTGAATATTTCACTTGGTCACTAAAACTAACTCGTCGTGGCAGTGTAATTATTGTTGATAATGTCGTCCGTAAAGGTGCGGTGATTGATGCCGATAGCACTGATGAAAATATTCAGGGTGTGCGTAAATTTAATGCGCTGTTAGCAGCAGAACCACGAGTTACAGCCACCACGATCCAAACAGTTGGTAGCAAAGGGTATGACGGATTAGCGATCGCTCTTGTCACCTCTGACTAACAATATAAATGCGAAATTTTTCAAGTACAACGTACCTTGAAACCAAGACTTTGTAACTCTTTCAATCTTGTTAGACAAGCCAATGAAGATAATCATCATTAGACATCTCCGAAAAAGATTGTAGATACGTTCCATGGAACGTATCTACAAGAGTTTCAGGTCATGCACATTTAATTCTCGGAGATGTCTATTTGTAAACTATTTTTTATCTAACTTTAACCATCAAATAATGATTCAAGAATGGCAACGAAGTGAATATTCTATTAGCACTGATGTTAATCAGCTAGATTTGACAGTTATCCACCAATTTCTAGCAAATACATATTGGGCAAAAGACATACCATTTACAGTGCTACAACATTCAATTCAAAATTCTCTTGTGTTTGGGCTATATAAAGATAAACAACAAATTGGATTTGGTCGAGTGATCACCGATTATTCTACCTTTGCCTATATTGCTGATGTGTTTGTTTTAGAATCTTTTCGAGGAGAAGGATTAGGAAAATGGCTGATAGAAACTATTATTTCTCATCCCGAATTGCGGGGATTAAGGCGATGGCTACTCGTAACTAAAGATGCTCATGAATTGTACCAAAAAGTTAGTTTTAATGAAATTAAAAATCCATCACGATTTATGGAAATAGTAGATTTAGATGTTTATAAAAAAACTTTTAACTAAATACAAATAGGAGATTTTTCAATATGACAGATATTACTAATCTTTTTGCTCAGGAACTTGCATCTGCACAATGTTTCACCAAGCCAGGGCAAATTACTGTTGCTGTTGGATTCGAGGGGCGCGGACACTAATGATGACTGATATAGATAAATACAAGCAGCTACTAAAAGAATTCTATGGTAGTAGAACTACTTATGATCATGAGGAAGGTACTCGCCATCCTTTAGAAGCCAAGCTTTTACTTGAATTTGTTCCGCTTGGGCAGGGGCAGAAAATTCTTGATGTGGCGACTGGAACAGGTTTAATTGCAATTCCCGCAGCCCCAAAGGTTGGTTTAGAAGGTCATGTAATTGGGGTTGACATGACTCCTGGAATGTTACATCAAGCAAAACTTAAGATTGCAGCCGCCAAATTACAAAATATCGAGTTGATTGAGACAGATGCAGAATATATCAACTTTAGTGATACTAGTTTTGATGCTGTCTTTTGCTGTGAGGCGCTTGTACTTTTTCCTGATATCCCTGCTATTTTGCAAAAGTGGTATCACTTTTTAAAACCAGGAGGATATATTGCATTTACCTCTCCTCCCGAAACGGCTTTTTTAGCATCTCTTCATCGAAGTATTTGCACTAGGGTTCTAGGTCTATCGCTGCCATATATTCTCGAACCACTTGGGACATCAGAAAGATGTCAAAATTTGCTTCATCAAGCAGGTTTTAGAGATGTCGAAATTCAAACTGTACCGTCAGGGCGTTATCGCCATCTTAAAGATAAGAAATTATCTTGGATAGCAACCAATATCAATTTTAAAGCTCATCCCCTGTTATCAACATTATCACGATCGCAATTAGAACAGTGGCAAGCTGAATACAGTGCAGAAATTGAAAAACTCACAACTGATCAAGGTGTTTGGGAAGATACTACAAAGTTCCTTGTTCGCGCCCGAAAATAAGTGATTTTTTAGTAGTTAGCGATCGCTCTTTCACTATCAAATAATGATTCAAGAATGGCAATGAAGTGAATATTCTAAATACAAATAGGAGATTTTTCAATATGACAGACATCACTAATCTTTCCGCTCAGGAACTTGTATCTCTCTATCAAAGCCGTGAGTTATCCCCTGTAGAAGCAACTAAAGCAGCTTTAGAAAGAATTGCTAAATACAATCCCCTAGTAAATGCTTTTGTGGTAATTGATGAAGAAAATGCACTCATTGAAGCTCGTGTTTCTGAGGAAAGATGGCTTTACGGTAAACCACTTGGTGTAGTTGATGGAATCCCCTTTACAGCCAAGGATTTACTACTAACTAAAGGTTTACCAACACTACGTGGAAGTAAAGCCATTTCACCAAATCAAACTTGGAATGAAGATGCACCATCTGTAGCTCGGTTGCGTGAACAAGGTGCTGTATTATTGGGCAAAACTACCACATCTGAATTTGGTTGGAAAGGTGTCACAGATTCTCCCCTAACTGGTATTACTCGCAATCCTTGGAATCTGGAACTCACACCAGGGGGAAGTAGTGGTGGTGCAGCAGTTGCAGCCGCATTGGGTTTGGGTACAATTCACTTGGGTACAGATGGTGGGGGATCATCGAGAAGTCCAGCCGCGCTTACGGGGGTATTTGGTTTTAAACCTACTTTTGGTCGGGCTGCGGGCTATCCATCAGCCCATACAGGGACGCTGTTTCATCCGGGTATTTTAGCGCGTACAGTGACAGATGCTGCATTAACTTTAAATACGATCGCTCGTCCTGATGTTCGTGATTGGTATGCTTTACCTGATGATCAACAGGATTATTTACTAAATCTGCATCAGGGTGTAGCGGGTTTAAGAATCGCTTTTAGTCCAGGTTTAGGATATGCCAATGTTGAACCAGAGGTAGCCGCATTAGTCAAAAAAGCAGTAGAAACTTTAGAAAAACTGGGGGCTATTGTCGAGGAAGTTGATCCAGGTTTTGAGAATCCATCTCCAATTTTCCGAACTTTTTGGGTAGCTGGTGCTGCTAAATTACTGCGGGGTTTTAGTCCAGAACAACGGGCTGTAATTGAAGAAGGTTTACAAGCTAATGCTCAAGAAGGCGATCGCTTAACTTTAGCAGATTATCTCCAAGCAAATGATGCCCGTGAAGCTCTTGGCCGTCATCTACAACAGTTTCATCAAACCTACGATTTACTCATCACTCCCACTTTACCAATTACTGCTTTTCCAGTTGGTCAAAACTCACCCCAATCATCCCTCTATCCACAGGGACACACCTGGAGTCCTTTCACCTCTCCTTTTAATCTCACCCAACAACCCGCAGCTTCCGTACCTTGTGGCTTTACCCAGAATGGTTTACCTGTAGGGATACAAATTGTGGCAGCAAAATACAGAGATTTATTAGTATTGCAAGCTGCTAAAGCTTATGAAACTGTTTCTAATTTCATCATGCCATAGCCATTGATCACAGAATCTAAATATTTCTTGTTTTTTCTGCTCTTTTATGCAACCTTAATAATATACTACGGTAAACCTACGGGTTTATCGTACAAACTTAATTTGAGTACAAAACAAAATTTTAGTACCTATTTAAAAGGTCATGAGTAAATCAAAGCAATTAAAACTAGGTGCATTCATGCGCCCGGTTAGTATACATACTGGTGCTTGGCGTTATCCAGGGGCTTTACCGGATGCGAATTTTAACTTTCCAGCACTGAAAAAATTCATCCAGAAACTAGAACAGGGGAAGTTTGACGCATTCTTCATGGCTGATCACCTAGCAGTCCTGAATATGCCAGTTAACGCCCTCAAACGCAGTCATACTGTCACCTCCTTCGAGCCATTCACCCTGCTTTCTGCCCTCGCTAGTGTTACCGAACACATTGGACTGGTAGCCACTGCTTCCACGACTTATGACCAGCCTTACCACATCGCTCGCCGTTTTGCCTCCCTTGACCATATCAGTGGCGGCCGCGCTGGTTGGAACATTGTCACCACAGCTAATCCAGACGCAGCCCTCAACTTCGGATTAGAAGAAGAGGTAGAGCATGATGAACGCTATGTGCGAGCAAGGGAATTCTATGATGTCGTCACTGGTCTTTGGGATTCCTTTGCTGATGATGCTTTCGTTCGGGATGTGGAATCAGGGATTTATTTTGATCCTGCAAAAATTCACGCCCTCAATCACAAAGGCAAACATCTCTCCGTGCGGGGGCCATTGAATATCGCTAGACCTGTCCAGGGTTGGCCAGTGATAGTCCAAGCAGGAGCTTCCGAAGCCGGTCGTCAATTGGCTGCTGCTACTGCTGAGGTTGTGTTTGCATCAGCCGGCAATCTGGAAATTGGCAAAGCTTTTTTTGCTGATGTTAAAGGTCGTGTGAGAGCAATCGGACGTGATCCCGATAGTATTAAAATTCTCCCTGGTGCTTTAGTGGTTGTGGGTGAAACTGTGGCAGAGGCACAGGCCAAGCGGATTCGTTTGGATAGCCTAGTACATTATGATAGTGGTATTGCTAGTTTAAATAGCGCACTTGGCTACGATGTTTCCGGTTTTGATCCCGATGGTTACTTACCAGAAATCCCGCCCACTAACGCCGGAAAAAGCTCACAAGAACGAGTGATTGCGATCGCACAACGGGAAAATCTCACTATTCGCCAGTTGGCGCAACGCATCGGTAGTTATGGTGGACTGGCCTTTGTGGGTACGCCCCAAAGCATTGCTGATGAAATGGAGCAATGGCTGATTGAAGAAGGATCTGATGGATTTAATATCATGTTTCCTTTTCTACCAGAAGGGCTGACTGATTTTGTAGATAAAGTGATCCCAGAACTCCAACGGCGGGGGATTTTTCGCCAAGAATACGAAGGTAAAACACTACGGAAAAATCTGGGACTGGCCCGTCCTGTTAATCGCTTCTTCCAGCCCAGTTTGGTGTAAGTACGATTAATTCAGTTTTTTAAAATTGGTGTTTAGCCAGTTTTCAATCGTAATAATTCAGGTAAGGTGATAAGATCTCCGACTTCTGACATCAATTTATAATTTGTGGACACAATAAATAAAAGAAGTCGGGGATCTGGGTATTCTCCTACTTCTTGAATTTTGGAAAATATTACACCTCTGGAATTTTTGATTAGTTCTAAAAGAATGTTTGTATCTAATAAGTACAAGTAACTCATTTTCAAATCTCGATATCATCTAGGAGTAATAGTCCTCCATCTACATCTGCAAAGTCTTCATCTAGTGGTTCAAGGGTAGAAAGTGTTTGCAGAAGATGAACTTTCCAGTTTATTAGAGTGCGTTTATTTATTAAGATCACCTGAAAATGCTAGACCTTTATTTCGGGCTTTTAAATGGACAGAAATGGAAACTCCTCAAACATTAGCTGAATTAAAAGAGAAGTATTGCTTTCTCCTTGCTGATATGACGAAAACGTTAGCCCTATAACCCTGCTTCTAAACTTGTCCCTTAAGAATTTTTATACTTAGAGAAAACTGCATGATCAGGTCGAAAATATTCGCAATTGGCAGCCATATTAGAATTTCCTGTATTTTTTAAATATTTGCAAAATATTGTTCCTTCTTGCTTAAAAGAGTAATTTACTCCATGATATCTACACAAAAAACAATTTTCTACGTTAAAACCATTTTGATAACTTTCAACTACTTTTCTCCGAAAGAAAATGCCTGTATCTGTTGCTTCTACACGAGGAATATATTCAATGTTTAATATTTGATATTTTCTTAACAAACTTATTTCTTCAAGCGTTTTATCAGTTAATACACATTGTCCATTTTTATAAATGATAAATATTCTGTATAATACTGGTTCTTTAGAGTATGGGGTAGTGGTAAATATGTAGTGAAATCTCATAT
>NZ_JADEWA010000147.1:0-11246 GCF_015207865.1 Dolichospermum sp. LEGE 00246 | reverse complement strand
TTATAAGAGACAGGGTGTGGTTAATATATAGTCTTTTGATTACACAAGGATCACACCAAAAATCTGTTGTAGGGTGCCTCAGACATCAATAATCTGTTTATTTGCAGGTATGCAGTTTGACGCATCCTCGTAATGTGCCAGTTGCGTAAGTCATGTCTTTCATACAAAAAAAGGATCTACTGGCAAAATATATGGTGCAGGAATTTAGTACGGCATTGAAACCCACCCTAAACAATACACTTCCATTGGCTTTCTTATCATTATTACTGGGAGTTTTCATTTTATCTTTTGCGGCAATTTTCACTCGACTGGCAGAAAATGAACTGAGTCCGTCAGCAACTATTTTTAATCGCTATTATATAGCTACAGTAGTTTTATTTGTTTGGCAAGCAGTTCAATCTAGAATCAACAATCCATCTAAACCCAATCAAGTCATTGAATTACGAGACTGGGGAGTTTTTCTTTTATCATCAATATTAGGGACTGCTGCTAGTTTTCTTTGGGCTTTGTCATTAACTCAAACCAGCGTTGCTAGTTCTAATTTGCTCCATAATGTCACCCCTATCTTTGCCGTATTAGGTGGTTGGTTGTTCTTATGTCAAAGTTTTGACTATAAGTTTTTATTAGGAATGATCATAGCAATTGTTGGCATAGCTATCATTACTAGTGGAGATTTCCAAGCTGAGGTTAACTCCCTTTATGGTGACTCTTTAGCTCTCCTATCTGCTGTTTTTTATGCCTTAAACTATCTAGCCAGGGAAAAATTACGCTCCAAATTTTCAGCATCTACTATATTATTGTTTACTTGCCCATTAAGTGGATGTTTTACTTTCCTCATTGCATTAACTAGTGAAACACAACTATTTCCAAATTCCTGGGAAACCTGGCTGGCAGTAATTTGTTTAGCAGTTCTATGTCAAATTATCGGACAAGGATTGCTAACTCATAATCTTAAACAATTTTCTTCAGGTTTTGTTACTCTCTTGATGCTTCTAGAGCCTTTGCTAACAGCCTTATTTGCTTTTTTAATTTTTGCAGAAAAGTTAAGTGTTCTCAACTGTTTTGCCTTTATCCTCGTTTTAATGGGTATATATATAGCAAAATTAAGCATTGGCTCAGGAAAGGTAGAAGAAAAAACCAATCTTGATATTCAGAAAACTGCATAAATAAAAATTAAGGTAAGGAAATTTTGCAAACATTTTAATTTTTAGATCACCAATCCACAATGAGTTTACCCACTCCACCCCGTTGTCCTGATCCCAACCGAATACCCCTGGAAGGGATGGCAATTGCCACGCAAAAACAGGGTTTACTACCCCTGCATCAATCCATGATGGAGTTAGATGGGCGTGTTGCCCGACACCAGTTTGAAGGGATTGCCACGGATGATAATCTCTCAGAACGGGATCGGCTTGTGCGTGATTTGGGTGACAAGCCCTGTATAATCCTTTGTAATCACGGACTCCTAACCGTCGGACGATCTGTGGCCGAGGCCTTTTACTGGATGTGGTATCTCAATCAGGCTTGTCGAATTCAATTGGCGGCGCAAAGTTCAGGTGCGGAATTATTCATTGAAACCCACGCAGGTGGGTTTTGCCTGTGTAGACGCGGTTTCCAACCGCCCGTTTTACCCCTACAAATTTAGGTTATTTGAATCCGAATTACCAAAATTTCGCGGATCAGCACTTAGTTAGGATTTGCTGATAGAAGCGTGGCGTAAGCCATAAAAGTCTTCTTTTGATGGTAGGTGACAGGTGACAGGTGACAGTTTTAGCCAGTTGGTATAGTTCAATTTTATACCCTCCAAAAAACCTTGCACTTTTTCAGCAAGTAATAGTAAGGGAAAAATAAGAAATAAATGCTACACTGAACTATAGGCTTTGTCACTTACGGATAATCACTATTGCCATGTTAGAAAACAGCCCACCAGAGTTGAAACAACAACCCATATTTGGATCATCTTTATTGAGGTGGACTGAGTATTTTTCCAGTCAATCAGGAGAGATGACTCAAAGCATGAGCGTTTTTATCTTGATCTGGTTTGGTCAAGTGTTGTCTCTGGTTGGCTCGCGGACAACGGGTTTTGCGCTCAGTATTTGGATTTATCAACATACGAATTCCACAATTCAATTTACACTGCTGATTCTCTCCACAACCCTACCGACAATTTTGATCTCCCCCATTGCCGGTGTGGTTGTCGATCGCTTTCCTCGGCGCTGGATCATGATTATTAGTGATTTCTGTGCAGGTTTATGTACCTTACTAATTGCTTGGTTATTTATCAGTAATCACTTAGAAGTTTGGAGTCTGTGTCTAGTCAGCGCGATTAGTTCCAGCTTCAATGCTTTTCAAGGACTAGCCTATTCCTCCGCCACCACATTACTTGTGCCGAAATCACAGCTTGGTCGTGCCAGTTCAATGACACAGATCAGATTGGCGATCGCTGAAATTCTCTCCCCTGTATTAGCAGCAGCTTTATTAGCAACTGTACAATTGTCAGGAATTGTCATCATTGATTTATCTACATTAGTCTTGGCCTTAATCTGTTTGCTGGTAGTTAAATTTCCCGAAATTTCGTCCACAGAAAATCCTGATGCCGAAACCAATTCATTTTGGCAAGAAATCACCTTTGGCTGGAAATACTTAGTAGCACGTCCTGGACTACTCGGATTAGTCATGTTC
This sequence comes from Dolichospermum sp. LEGE 00246, assembly GCF_015207865.1. Lineage (NCBI taxonomy): Bacteria > Bacillati > Cyanobacteriota > Cyanophyceae > Nostocales > Aphanizomenonaceae > Dolichospermum > Dolichospermum sp. LEGE 00246. Next base: position 8,564 of record NZ_JADEWA010000147.1, on the reverse strand, counting down.
ATTGCCATTATCAACTTTCTCGTTGGTAGCGCAGAAGCTCTGACTACACCCTTAGTGCTTTCCTTTGCTTCCGCTCAATCGCTAGGGACTATCTATTCTATTTCTAGTTTTGGACTATTACTAGGCAGTGCCGTGATCAGCATTTGGGGCGGGCTAGAACGCCAGATAAATACCATATTTGTATCCATGACATTTTTGGGCATCTCCTATGTATTAGCCGGGTTGACGGCTTCCACAGTTATATTTACGATCGCCAATTTCTTGATATTTCTGATGTTTCCCATTATCAATGGGTCAATTCAAGTCATCTATCAAAAAAAAGTAGCACCAGAAGTTCAGGGAAGGGTCTTTGCTTTTCGCAGTGCCGCTGTTCAGGGGTTTTTACCACTGGCCTACCTGACCTGTGGAGCATTAGCTGATCAATTTTTTGAACCAATCATGGCGAAAGATGGGGCTTTAGCCAATAGCATTGGCCAAATTATTGGGGTTGGTCATGGTCGCGGCATGGGTTTAATGCTTATCATCCTGGGTCTGTTTTCTCTAGTCGTCACCTTGATTGCCTACTTATATCCGCGTTTGCGCTGCGTAGAGAATGAACTACCTGATGCCTGAGTTCGGTGTTAGGAGTTAAAATTTAAGAGAGAACTTTAACTTTTGCTGTCAGGATTGTCAAACTTTGTCGCTTTCTCCATGATTTGGGTGGCGTAGAAAAAATTCTCTCATCTCAACTCATTCGTAGTGGTACTTCCATCGGTGCGAATGTAAGAGAAGCTCAGTCAGCACTTCAGCCATAAAGACTTTCTCCATAAAATGGAAATTTCTTTAAAAGAAGCCCGCGAAATGGAATATTGGCTGATTGTTTTAGTTGAATCAGAAGCTATTAACCCAGAAAAGGTCAAAGGTCTTAGGCAACAAATTGATATCATTATCAGAATTTTGGTAACTATCACGAAAAAAGTCAAGGAAAAACACCAAACTCCGAACCCCGAACTCCGAACTCCGAACTCAGGTCTGATGCACTTTGACATCTATCCACCTACGGATTTTATATAACAAAAACTTATTGGTAATAAGTAACTAAATTTCATTACTAATCGGGGTCAATTTTCTGTCATAAATTTTAACTTTTCCCTTAGTATCAGAATTGAAGCAAATTTAAACCAGCGGCTAATCCCATCAGAATAGCTGTAGTGTTTCCTGAAATATCACTTATACTGCCGATTTCACAAGAAAGGATAATTAAATGGCTACTTACAAAGTTACTCTAATCAGCGAAGTAGAAGGTATTACTACTACTACAACTATTGACTGTCCCGACGATACCTTCATTCTAGATGCAGCAGATGAAGCTGGACTTGACTTACCCTACTCCTGTCGCGCTGGTGCTTGCTCAACCTGTGCCGGTAAAATTATTTCCGGTACTGTTGACCAATCAGAGCAGTCTTTCTTAGATGATGACCAAGTTGAAGCTCAATATGTATTGACTTGTGTTGCTTATCCTACTTCTGATGTCACCATCGAAACCCACAGAGAAGAAGACCTTTACTAAGTTTTAGTACAAAAGTCCACTCTACAAAGGAGATTGGGAATTGGCTACTGAGTAAGACTTTTAGCAATTGCCCAACCAATTGTTCCCGGATCATAGAACTCTAAAGTCTTGGAACTAGACTAACCTCACAAAGTTAATTTTCTGTCACCCCTTGTAACCTTTTCCTGGGGATCAGAACTCAAGTAAATTGAAACCAGCACCTAATCCCATCAGAATAGCTGTAAAATTTGCTGAAACATCACTTATACTGCCGATTTCACAACAGAGGATAATTAAATGGCTATTTTCAAGGTAAGACTATTCAACGAAGCCGAAGGTTTAGACCAAACTATTGACTGTCCCGACGATACCTTCATTCTAGATGCAGCAGAAGAAGCTGGACTTGACTTACCCTACTCCTGTCGCGCTGGTGCTTGCTCAACCTGTGCCGGTAAAATTATTTCCGGTACTGTTGACCAATCAGATCAGTCTTTCTTAGAAGACGACCAAGTTGAAGCTCAATATGTATTGACTTGTGTTGCTTATCCTACTTCTGATGTCACTATCGAAACCCACAGAGAAGAAGACCTTTACTAAGTTTTAGTAAAAAAATCCACTCCAAAAAGGGGATTGGGGATTGGCTACTGAGTAGGACTTTTACCAATTCCCCAATTACCTTTTTCCTTGAATTTTAGTCCCCGGATAATAAAACTCCAGAATCTTAGAACTAGACCAACCCAGTTTGGCTAAATTCTGAGCGCCTGTTTGACTTAAACCTACTCCATGTCCTAAACCACCACCAATAAAAGCATATCCCCACAGATTAGTTTGACCTTTATTCAATGGTTGAATGTAGAAAAGCGTGCTAATGGGGGCAGCAAAGGCACTGCGAACTTCATCTTTTTGTAAGGTAAAAACACCAATATCTGTTTTCACAGCCAGTTTTAAAATCCGTCCACTGGAACTGCGCCGAACGACGGACATGGCTTGAATTGTTTTGAAATTGCTATAGGGACTTTTTTTCGCTTGTAAGAACTTTTGCAAGTCTTTGGTAATTTTATTGATGTCCGTTTCTCTATGCCAACGGAATACATCCCATGTACTTTCATTAAATCCGGCTTTAAGATTGATAAATTTCTCAAAGTTCCGATCATCTGCTAGATTCTGATGTGATAAGTTCCAAAGATTTTGATTAGCAGCATCTATGACCGGTTTTAAATAGGGACGATCTTCTCCATTCCAGATATCACTAAAGTTAGCGGTAACACCACCTGTAGTGGAAGAATACAAAGCATCAACTATTTCGTTATTATAAGTGAGGATCTGACCTCTGGTCGAGGCGATCGCCTGATCTGTATTTTTAGCAATTCCGCTCAGTCCTTGATAAACTTGACAGTGAGTGTCAGCACATAACTGATAATTATCTACCGCAAATCTGCGAACATTTCGCAAAGCATAGGTGCGAGCAATAATCGCTTGTGCTTCTAGGGCTGCCATTGGCGCATCTATGCCAATTTCATGGGGTAAAACTCCTCGTACATAGGTTTCCAAGGGGACGGTGTTCACTAAGGTATAATTCCCATAGGCGTTAGGCTGCAAGGTCACTTTTCCGGGATAAACACCCTTTGATTCGACTTTGTTATCGGTACTGACTTTGACCAATTCCCTACCCGCCGTTACTTCCAGATAATTGGGACTATAATTTTTACCATTTACTACCCAAGTAATTTTTGGGACTTTTGATAAAACATTGGTTGCTAGGTAAGCATTTTGATCACCGGATGTTTCTATACTTTTTAATAGTAAGCGGCGAATTAAGGGAGTGCTGTAAACCGCCCGTTTTGCCCATACTTGCCAGCGTTCTGGTTGGGATATTTCCACTTCTATACCCAGGGAACGCCAGTGATTAGCGTTATCTTCGGCTGTTTCAAAGGTGCGAAAGTCACCCAGCACTAATACTTCCTGAACCACTGTTTGGGTTAAGGGCTGCATGAATGTTGCTAACTGGATGGGTTTGTCTGTGACTAGGGTTTGCTGTTGACTACCTACTGCAAATTTTAATGTTAAGCGATCGCCCTTGGTGGCAGATAATTCTAACTTGTCTGTGGGTTTAGCCCCAAATCGTTGGACAATACCAATTTGCAATTTTACATCCTGGTTTTTGCTTACGGGTTCTGATGCGGCAGTCAATCCCAATAAGCACAAGGTTGTTATTAATCTGTAGGAAGAACGCCAAATAAATATTTTCATGCAAACTAATTCTGATTGCCCTTATATTGTCGGAGAGGTTTTAAATTAATTAACTCAATTTACAAAAGAAGGGAACAGGGAACAGGGAACAGGGAACAGATAAGAAACACTCATTTGCACCAGTTTAGAGCTTCAGTCAAAAAAAAGATGTTTTTAAAAGATGCGTAGCACGAAAAAAACAGTGTCATTATTTCAATCTCATGTTTAAAAACATGAGTTTTTCCTGTTCCCTGTTGCTTGTTCCTCTGAATCATGATAAGAAGATGCAGGGCGGCAGGAAGAATCACAAATTACCAATCTCAAGTTAGATAATTAGCAACTGGGAATATTATATATTTTTCACTTATGCGCTTCTATAATACCATTACGTCTTTTCTTCGGCACAATTGCAAATAAAACTCATTATGAGTATGATTTATTTAGTGATGACGACAATTTTTAATGACAACCTGCTGCTGTATAAGCCAACTATCTCAATGCGGCTTAATTATTTGATTCTATTTGATTCTATAAGTAGGGGAAAAGCAAAAGCTTAATGGTGTCAACTTAAGCTCAAATCCCTACCATATCTCATTCCTAGTCTTTGACTAGGAATGCAGTTAATGAGGCTCTGCCTCTAAGGGATCACCAAAAAATAAATTACCCAATTTTGTGGGATGGGCATCCTGCCTGTCCTTGGTAATTAGCGGGCAAGACTTGTACTGAGCTTGTCGTTCGCGTAGCGTGGCGTTAGCCATAGTATGCCCGCACCACAAGAAACTTTTGGGGATTTTTTTAATTGGAAGTCCCTTAATATCATTGAAGTCAGAGCCTTCTAGAATTCATTCCCAGTCAGAGACTGGGAATGAGATGACTTGAGTTCTTTGCGGGATAGAGGTTTTACGTTAAGTTGACACCAATGAAGCTCTTGCTCTACCCCCTACAAATCTAGGTTTTTCGTAATTTTCCAAAAGTCCATATTTCAACCATGTTGAGTATAGAAGAATAGTTTAACTGGAAAAAAGGTATAATAGCTAACAATATCTTATATCCCATATTTTATGGCGCAAGTTGACTTGACTGATAATTTGCGAAATTTAATGCAAAAAGTTGGTTGTGATAGTTTTAACGCTTTAAGTCGTGCTGCTGGTGTTTCCCAATGGCAAATTTTGCAGTTGCGGAGGGGGAAAATCGGACAGATGCGGATGGAAGTATTGGTAAAACTGTCAGAGATTTTACAAATATCTTGGATTGAGTTGGTAGAAACTTTCAGTGTTAATGGTTTATTTTCAAGTGTCAACAACACCCATTCCTCTCATAAAAACATAAACTTATTAAGGCAAATTACGGATTTACAATCTGAGTATGAAAGATTAACATTATCAATGTTAGAACAACGAGAAGTATTACAACAGGAATTTCAGCGGTCGAGTTTACAAATATTAGAATCCTTACTATTACAATGGCCAATAGCAGCACGTAGAGCCAGGGAGGATCATCAGTTATCAGCGGTGAAAATACTACCTTTGGTAGATAAACCCCTAGAGACATTATTACAGACTTGGAATGTGCAAGCGATCGCCGCTGTCGGCGACCAAATTCCCTATAATCCACAATTTCATCAATTATTAGAGGGAACAGCACAACCAGGAGAAATCATTAAGGTACGTTATCCAGGTTATATGCAACACGACCAGCTTTTATACCGAGCTAGAGTCAGTCCCATATAATTATTTGTTGTATTTGTTGCGACTCAATCTCCCAAAAATGCTCTAAAGGATCACTATTTTGGGTTATAAGAAACTGGAATAAATGCCTGATGAAAAATTGCTCAATATTTTTGTGTACAAAATGTCTTTATTCAATTTAACGTTAAGATATACTAATAAAATCAAAATCAGAACCTTATTAAATAAATCAAAATTAGCATATTATGAATCAGCAGGTGAAAGTGATTTCCATTAGTGGGAGCTTCAATGCCAATAGCTCTCAAAACTTTCGAGAAAGTATTACAGAAGTAATGGAAAGTGGAATGTCCATTGTATTAGTTGATTGTCATAATGTTACCTTTATGGATAGTTCTGGATTAGGCACTCTGGTTTTAACATTTAAAGCTTTACAAGAATTAGGTATAAAGATGGTAATTTGTTCAATTAATGAGCAAGTTAGAATGCTATTTGAATTAACTGGGATGGATAGCAAATTTACAATTGTTCCTAGTCAAGAAGCATTTGAAAATCTTTTGCTTTCTGCCAAGTAGGTTAGCATTGAAAAGTGTCGTTATAAGAAGGCAAAAGGTAAGAGGTAAGAGGCGAGAGGCGAGAGTGAAGAAGCTTTGGGCAATTTTACTTTTCTTTACACACTTTGGTTTTATTGTGTTCTCCTACTTACTTGATCAATCAAATTTAACTTGAAGAATAGATAAATCATCTTCAAATATCTCTTTGGAGTTTAAGTTAATTAGGTAATCCAGTATATAATCAAGTTGATTATCAACAGAATATTGTAAGCTAATTAAAATCTGAGTAAACCCTTCCAAACTCCAAAGATTACCATTTGATTGAGTGATTTCATAAGCACCATCACTAAAAATATAAAGGGTACTAGATTTTTCAATCTGACAATAAGCATCAACATATTTAGCTTCAGGAAACATCCCCACCGGCATTCCTGGAGTTTTTAATCTTTTTACTTCTGTGTTAGTAGGAGAGTTACCAGAAATGATAATAGCTGGTGGATGTCCAGCACTAGAGTATGTTAACTGCCGACTAACTCGATTATAAACTCCATACCAAATCGTAAAATATTTATCATTTTGATAATTTATTTGAAAGGTATTATTTAAAGCCGCTAATACCTCGCTAGGTTGATAGTAATTTAAATCTTTGAGAGCGCGGGAACGTAAAAGATTTAATACAGAAATTGAAGGCAGAGTTGCTTTTAGTCCATGACCAGCAACATCTAGTAGGTAAATAGCTAAAGAATCAGCGTCCAGCCAATTATAGTCCAAACAATCCCCACCAAGTTGCCTGGATGGCAAAAACTTAAACTGAATACTCAGGGGGTTATTTATAGGCCGGGGTAAAAGGGATTTTACATATTCTGTAGCTTCGGATAATTCTGTTTCTAAAAGTAGCTTTTGGGTCTGTAAATCCTGACTTAATTGATGTAGACGTAACCCGGCTCTAACTCTTGCTTGGAGTTCGTTTTGTTCGATAGGTTTGGAGATAAAATCATCAGCACCAGCATCTAATCCTTTAACTCTATCTGCGACTGAATCTAAAGATGTTAATAAAATAAAGAATGTGGTAGATAATTTGGGATCTTTTTTAATGACATTACATACTTCTATCCCAGTTAATCCCGGCATAATCCAATCACATATAATTAAGGCTGGAGGTGAATCCAGCGTCCTTAAAATCCCTTCTTCTCCCGTACTCGCGGTAATAACTTGATAACCTTGTTTTTCTAAAATTCTTTTGAGGAAAATTTGGATGGATCGGTCATCATCAATAATTAGGATTTCAAACATGAGATTATTAAGAAAGGGGATTTAACCAAAACAATATAACTTGTTTTAATTGATTTAAATCTCGATAAACTTCTTGCTTTAACCATTGTCCTAAAGCATCAAAGGGACTAAAGGAAGTTCCTGGCTGCCATTTAACATCTTGTCCTAAAGGTGTGGTATGAGTGCCTGATAAAGTTTGTGTTGTCACCATATCAGGAAAGAGTTGTTGTAAAATTATTTTTAAGTTTGCTGATTGATCTAGGCTATCTTTATTAAATCTTATTAATAAATTTCGCCGAATCTGATAGCTGTCTTGGACTATTTGGTTGGTTTGTGCGGGTGTAGGCGTAAATTCAATGTCTAATTGGGAATTTAACTGGGAATTTAACTGTTCTACTAATGGTATGGCTTCACTGGCGGCAAAGTTATTAAAGGATATTAAAATATTACCAGCCCTTTGGATTGGAAACAGGCTACCAATTAGTAAATGCAGTTTACAACCCATGCTATGTCCGACTCCATAGGTGGGAAGATAAATTTTGCGGAGTTTTCCAGAGTCTTGTAACTTTTCTAGGGTATATTCAAATTTACGGAGGACAGATTTAGCGATCGCTATATGATCTAATGTATTCACAAAAGGTGTAGCAATAATGACATATCCTTGATCCGCCAAGTTTTCCAGTAACCAACGATAAGTTAAATGTGGTAAGGTGGCGACAAATGCACCACCTAAAAAATGAATAATCCCGATAGGATTACGGGGAATAAGTACCCAATTGCCTCTAATTTCTTGCCAGTTCATTTCCAAAGTTTGTATAATAGAAGACTTTACGATTTGCTGACTTTATCTCATTCAATTGCATACCGCTATAAATATATATAAAGTATTAACTCTGACTTTGCAACTTTTTCATTTCCTGCTGTACATCTAGGGAAATTTGCAGGGCTTCATTTAATAATTTACCATGTTCTGTGGCTTCTTCAGTAACTTGCATTGATGCCAAAGTGGCTAAATTATTAGTAAATAAATCAGAATTGGTGATAATAAAACTTTTATTTTCTCGCAAAATTCTCTCTGTTTTTAAAGCGCGGATTAAATCATTTCTAGTTAATTCGAGTGCTAGTAATACTTTTTCTCTTTCTTGTATACTTACTCCTAAGTTGCCAACATCCTCAATTTGGTCGTTAATATGTATGGCTTTAATCACGGAATTATATCTTTCTACATCATTTAGTAAAATCCGCAAGGAATTGGTCATATTCTGCTTCAGAAACTTCATTTTACCTCTCCATAAT
>NZ_JADEWA010000146.1:0-11256 GCF_015207865.1 Dolichospermum sp. LEGE 00246 | reverse complement strand
GCAGGGGGCAGGGGGCAGGGAGCAGGGAGAAGTAATTGTCTAATTACCAATTACCAATTACCAAAATCTAAAATCTAAAATCTAAAATCCAAAATCTAAAATCTAAAATTACTATGACTGGAAAGGAATTACGCCAACTGTTGATTGATAAATGGGGACAACCTTATGATGTCCAGTTTCGCCGCACCCAAGGGAAAATATTTCTGCAAATCATGTGGAAATACTTTGGACAAGTTTCTTTCCCCATGAGCGAAATAGATTATCAAGATCATCTGGACAGCATTGTCAATTATCTTAATGCTTTAGGCGGAATACAACAAGTACAAACTTTTATTCTAGAAACTAAAGAGCGTCCTCGTCTTGGGAAAGCGGTTAGCATACCTCTTGATTTGGGTGAACGCGCTTCAGAATGGATTGTTTAAAAATCAGGTAATAGGTAATAAGGGTTTGCTCCTGACTCCTAACTCCTGATTCAGTGACATTAAACTGAAGATATAAAAAAATTAACGGCAAAGAATTAGATATCTGTTACTATCTACACTTATTGTACTAGGTCAACACGGTATTAATCAGGCTATGATTATGGGACGGTTTTAGAAGCCTGGAACGCTCCAGGTAAATTATGTTAATTTTTACGAGATGCTACGAGAACACAGTGCAGGGGACGTAAGCTGTGCGAATTCCGCTTGATTATTACCGAATTCTAGGATTACCGTTGGTGGCAAATGAGGAACAATTGCGACAGGCATACAGCGATCGCATTGTCCAATTGCCCCGACGGGAATATTCGACTACATCTATATCTTCTCGCAAGAAGCTGATTGAAGAAGCTTATATGGTTTTATTAAATACCGATGAGCGCAAAGCCTACGATCAGCTTTATCTGGCTCACGTTTATACTCCTAGCAAAACTGCTGATACAGGTTTACAGGAAAATCTAGTAGATACCAACCCCAAAGACCAAGATGCTCAAAGTCTCAGCATCGAAATCACCCCAGAGCGATTTATTGGTTCTTTGTTAATACTCCAAGAACTAGGAGAATATGAATTAGTATTAAAACTCGGTCGCCCGTACCTAGTTAATAAACCTAGTCCAATTAGTCTCAAAACAGGTCATCGTACTACCCAAGCAGAAACTCCTGAAAACCAAGACCTACCAGACATTATCCTCACCGTCTCCCTAGCTTGCTTAGAACTAGGACGGGAAGAATGGCAGCAAGGTCACTATGAAAATGCCGCCATATCTTTAGAAACTGGTGAGGAATTATTAGCACGGGAAGGCTTATTTCCCAGCGTCCGCGCCGAAATGACCGCTGATCTTTACAAACTGCGTCCCTATCGCATCTTGGAACTATTAGCACTACCACAAACACAGATTCCCAAACGTCGGCAAGGATTAGAATTATTACAAAGTATCCTAGAAGATCGTGGCGGCATTGATGGCACAGGCAACGATCAATCAGGACTTAACATAGATGACTTTTTACGATTTATCCAACAAATTCGCCATTATTTAACAGTCTCAGAACAGCATAAACTCTTTGAATTAGAAAGTAAACGCCCCTCAGCCGTGGCTACATATTTAGCAGTATATTCCTTAATCGCCAGAGGTTTTGCCCAACGCCAACCAGCATTAATTCGTCAAGCCAAGCAACTATTAATGCAATTAGGCAAACGCCAAGACGTGCATTTAGAACAATCCCTTTGTGCTTTACTCATGGGACAAACGGAAGAAGCCACCCGTGTCTTAGAACTAAGTCAAGAATATGAAGCCTTAGCTTTTATTCGGGAAAAATCGCAAGACTCACCAGACCTATTACCCGGACTATGCTTATACAGTGAACAATGGTTACAGCAAGAAGTATTTCCCCACTTTCGAGATTTAGCAAAACAGCAAGCCTCGTTAAAAGAATACTTTGCTGATAGACAAGTTCAAGCTTATCTAGAATCTTTACCCAACGATGCCCAAATTACCAATGAATGGGCAGTAATTAACCATCAATCCTTTCCCCAGCCAGATATTCATCATTACCGTCACCATAATAATAACACCACACAAGCACCACAACATCATCAACCAGTCAATCCTGAGTTACCAGAAACCCATCCTCGACCTCAACCTGAATCTTCCCAGGGTTCTATACCGAGGTGGAATCATCCATCAACAGATGGAAATGAGGGAAATCAAATATCACAAATACCCTTAACAGCAGCAAACCCAAACAGAAGAACACATCCAGTTAATGATCATCCGACGACAGTAACAAACCAGCAGTCTCCCAAACGCAGAAGACGCAAACCGACTGCTAATACACTTCCCCAGCGATTCATCCAGTCTCAAGCTAATTTTCTCAGTAGTCTAGATCCAAAAACACGCTTAGTTTGGTTAGTTTTTTTCTCATTGGGAGGAGTATTAATTCTTTCGTTATTAGTATCAACAACTTTTGGCTTAGTCAAAAACATCTTCTTTCCCAGTCCATCATTAAAGGGAGAACAGTTAGCAATACAACTAAATCAACCACCCATCAACATTCCTGACCCCAACAGCGAACCTGAAGCCACCAATAATGAAGAACTGACCAAGGAGACAGCAAAGGAAGTAATTGAAACTTGGTTATCTGCCAAAACCTCAGCTTTGGGGCAAAATCATGACATTGATGGTTTAAAGGAAATTTTAACAGGTGCAGTTTTATCCCAATGGCAGTCAGTAGCCCAGCAAGAACAAGAAGATCAACGCCATCGCCAGTACAAGCATAATGTGGAAATAGTCACTGTCTCTAACAAGGGAACGGACAAAGATTATGTATCTGTAGACGCTCAGGTACAAGAAGTTACTAAGTTCTATCGAAATAGTCAGCAGCAAAAGTCTTCTAGTGAAAACTTGCGGGTTCGTTATGATTTGGTTCGCAAAGAAGGCAAATGGCTGATTCAGAAAATGTCAGTGATTCAGAATTTTTTGTAAGTTGGAGACAAGAGGCAAGAGACAAGAGGCAAGAGGGGAAAAATTTCTTTCTTCATCCTGACTTCTGACTGGGCGCGGGCCCCGCGCCCCTACCTCCTGACTCTTCCCTTAATGTCATGAAACTTTGACACTCATGCCCTGACTGAGATCGCTATGTTAAGATTTCATGACATATTGATCCCCGCATGGCTGATAACTACGTGAAATATAGTAAAACCTATCTTTAGACCCCTTGATCCCTAGATAGTTTTACTGGTTAATATTTACTTAACAACTCTTTGCAATCCTCAATAAATGCAAAACAACGGCATAACCAGGAATTTTGATGAGTTAGTATCTTAATAAAAAACAAACAGTAAACGAATTTAAAACTGGGGCAAAACCGGGAGTCAGGAATAAAAAAATCTGGGTAGACGATATTTAATCAAACTTTTTAACCCGGAAACAATACTTTACCTTTCAAACTACTGGAGTCCAAATCAATGGCAAAAGAACGCCCACCGCTAGAAGAGATGACCTTACGGCAATTACGCAAAGTTGCCAGTGAATACTGTATATCTCGTTATAGCAGAATGCGTAAATCGCAGTTATTAGCATCAATTGAAGACGTTCAAAATAGTAAATTCTCGCTCAGTTCATCCCCTAATCTGGAGGCACAAGAAACCGTGGAAGCAGCAAAATTTGAGTTAGGTCAAGAAGATCGGACTGGTGGTTCTCTCGCTGATGTTGATGAAGCACTAGCAGATTTACCAGCTGGTTATGGTGACAGTCGGATTGTTCTGTTACCTCGTGATCCTCAATGGGCTTACACTTACTGGGATATTCCTAACGACCATAAAGAAGCACTGCGTCGTCAAGGTGGACAAACCCTAGCTTTGCGGATTTATGATGTCACTGATGTTGATCTAGATTATCAAAGTCCCCACAGTATTCAAGAATACCCTGCTGATGAACTAGCAAGAGAATGGTATTTGCCAATTCCCGTGAGCGATCGCGATTATGTGATAGATGTTGGTTATCGCACCGCTGATGGTGGTTGGTTGGTATTAGCGCGTTCCGCGAGAGTGCATATTCCCCCCGTCTATCCTGCTGACTGGATTGAAGATGTCTTCATCACCGTAGACTTTGAAGAAGACCTACGTGGTAAGACCTTCTACGAACTAGTTCCCCCATCCAAGAAATTACCAACTGCTACTGCTACTGCTGCTGCGGGTGGTGGAAATCCCATTTACGAACAAATCTTTGGTCTAGCAGAATCCGCTGAAGCTCAACGGGTTGCAGGTTCTATATTCGGTTCTATGCAGCACGTCCCCGGTTCTGCTGCTCCCGAACAAGCTCTCAGTTCCTACGTTTTCCCATCTGGTGTAGGTATGTGGGCTATTCCTACCGTATCTGGTTTAACTATGTCCGGTGTGGGAATGTCCGGTTTCTCCGCTTCTGCTGTTCCTGCGCGTCCTCGCAAATTCTGGTTAGTTGCTGATGCTGAATTGATTGTCTACGGTGCAACCGAACCTGATGCAACTGTAACCATTGGTGGTCGTCCCATTAAACTTAATTCCGATGGTACATTCCGCTTCCAAATGTCTTTCCAAGATGGTTTAATTGACTACCCAATTTTAGCTGTTGCGGCTGATGGTGAACAAACCCGTTCTATTCACATGAAGTTTGAGCGCGAAACACCTTCTCGTAATACTAATACTAAAGATGAAGCTGTTTTGGAATGGATGGTATAAGTTCTGTATTTGAAGATTAACCATAACTGCAATTAATAAATTCACCCGTTATAGGATGCCTGTAGCGGGTTTTTTATTGTCTGAATCAGGATGTCTAGGATTTAAGGATTTACAGGATGTTATAATATTTATAAACTTTCACCAAAATATACAGTTATGGCGATCGCTATTTCCTAGAGTCTAAAATTAGATTACAATAGTTTGTATATACCTAGCAAAAATTGACTATAACTCACTATGACTATCAATCTAACACCAAAACAAGAAGACTTTATTCAAACAAAACTGCAAACAGGAAAATACCAATCGGTAGAACAACTGATGGAAATTGCTTTCCATTTACTAGATGAGTATGATCGGAATGAGACAGAATGGGTTAAGAAAGTGCGAGAAAAAATTGATGCAGCAATTTCAATTTCTGAACACACACCACCTATTGATGGAGAAACATTTGTTAATCAAATTTTAGATCGTTTTCAGCAACAAAGACAGGTGCAAAAATGAATCGTTATGTTATTAATATTCTCGCTAGTTATGACCTGAATGAAATTGCTGAATACTTCTCACAAAAAAACTTAGAAGCAGGTGAAAAATTTTTTCAGGAGTTTAACCGCAAATGTACACAATTAGTTTCCTTTCCTAATAGTGGTAAAAGCTACTCAGAAATCAACCCTGATTTACGCGGATTATCCCTTGAAGGATATATAATTTTTTATCGAGTATTGGATGATGGAGTTGAAATTTTACGAGTGGTAAGTGGTCGTCGTAATCTTTCATGTATAACATCATGGTTTAATTTGATGTGAGATTTGCTATTATTGAAAATAAGGTTTAAAACAATTAACTGAATTAGGTAAAAATCAATGATTTCAGAACAAGAATTATTAACAAAGTGGCGATCATTACCCCAGGATAAACAACAGGAAGTCTTAAAATTTGTGGAATTTATGCAATTGAAAACCACTGCAAAAAAACCTCCTTTGGGGGAACGTTTGCGAGAAATTCGCTCTAAAATTGTTGCATCTGGTAAACCTTTATTAAATGCAGATGAAATAGAAAAAGAATTAGCTGATCGTAGAGGTGGAATCCAAGGTAGACAAGAATGATTATAACTTATATTGATTCGGGTGTGTTACTGAGTGCAACCAATGGTACTGGTTTAATTGCAGAAAAAGCATTAGAAATACTATCAGACTCACACCGGGTATTTGCTGCTAGTGAGTTTGTCAGATTGGAGGTCAGTCCTAAAGCAGTTTATCATCAGCAAATTTTGAGGATTTTTTTGTCAGAATCAGGATAACCAGGATTAAAGGATTTACAGGATGTTGTTGTTTGATTGTCTATGAGAAGTAGAGATGTTAGGACGTTAGATAATAAATTATCCGTTAAATTATTTGTTGTTATTTGTTGATTGTTGGTGTAACTGTATTTTATAATATCTCAATATTCACAGACAATTCATCAATAACAATTTGTCAGAATCAGGATAACCAGGATTTGAGGATTTTCAGGATGTTGTTGTTTGATTGTCTATGAGAAGTACAGATTTTAGGATGTTAGATAATAAATTATCCGTTAAATTATTTGTTGTTATTTGTTGACTGTTGGTGTAACTATATTTTATAATATCTCAATATTCACAGACAATTCATCAATAACAATCCTGTACATCCTAAAATCCTGGACATCCTGATTCAGACAATTACAATTTCAACATCCCACCAACAACCTACAAATAACAATCATGTAAATCCATGAACACACCTAATACCCCAAATAAAAAATTAGACGAAATCACATACATAATAAATGGCTGTGCAATGAAAATACACCGAACTTTGGGAAATGGTTTTCAGGAAGTTATTTATCAAAGATGTATGGAAATTGAACTCAAAAAATCAGGTTTAGGTTTTGGAAGAGAGGTAGAACAAGTAATTTATTATGAGGGAATTGAAGTAGGAACAAGAAGGGCGGATTTTATAGTTGAAGATCAGGTTGTGGTGGAGTTGAAAGCGATAATTAATTTAGAAGATGTTCATTTAGCGCAAGCGAAAAATTATTTGGTAGCTTATAATTTTCCTGTGGGTTTATTGATTAATTTTGGTGCGTTAAAGTTGGAATATAAGAAGGTTTTTAATTCTAGATATCAGGGTTAATTTGTCAGAATCAGGATTTCCAGGATTAGAGGATATTCAGGATGTTGTTGTTTATTTGAAGTGGGGATTTTGAGCTTTTTTTGTCAGAATCAGGATAACCAGGATTAGAGGATGTACAGGATGTAATTTTTTTATTGTTTAGGAAAAATGGCAATTTTTGGATGATAGATAATATCCTGTGATTGTAATTATCATTTTTCAATATTCACAGACAATTCATCAATAACAATCTGTCTGAATCAGGATAACCAGGATTAGAGGATGTACAGGATGTAATTTTTTTATTGTTTAGGAAAAATGGCAATTTTTGGATGATAGATAATATCCTGTAATTGTAATTATCATTTTTCAATATTCACAGACAATTCCTCAATAACAATCCTGTAAATCCTAAAATCCTGGACATCCTGATTCAGACAATTAAAATTTCAGCATCCCACCAACAACCTACAAATCACAATCCTGTAAATCCTAAAATCCTGGATATCCTGATTCAGACAAAAAATATGAATCAGATATTTTCATTATGTTGGGTTGCGTTCCTTAACTCAACTTGTAAGATATAGGAATGCTAATTTTTCTTGCTTGAATTTCCTTGACTTTGAAACTTTTGATACGCTTGATTAACTGCTTGCATAGCAGCTTTAGCATTAATAGAAGTATTAATATCAGGATGATATAATCTAGCTAATCGCAGGTAAGCGACTTTTACATCTCGATGAATAGCATTTGCTTCCACACCTAAAATTTCCCACCATTCCCCAATTAAAGGTAAATTATCATCCTTGTGAACCTGTCGCCAAATTTTGATAGTTCCCGCTTTACCACCACTAACAAGTATTTTACCATCTGTGCTAAAAGTGAGGGGACTAAAACCAGAAATAGATTCTACTAATTCCCCAGTTTCAATATTCCAAAGTTTAATAATTCCATCTTGACTACTACTAGCAATAATTTTACCATCAGGGTGAATAGCAATACAAGAAATGGCTGTTGAATGATTTCCTAAAGTAGAGTATGATTCTCCACTACTAAGATTCCATAACTGAATTTTACCATTTGCACAGCCAGTAATTATAGTTTTATTATCTGGAGTAATTGCTAATGTATTTACTGCTGCTAAATGATGATTAATAATATAATATTGTTTACCAGTTTCTATATCCCAAATTCTCATGGTTTTATCAGCACTACCACTCACAATTTTTTTACCATCAGAACTAATAGCAACAGCTAAAACTGCATCTGTATGTTCATTTAAAGTACGTTTGAGTGTTCCCGTGTAGCTTCCCCAAATTCTAATAGTTTTATCTGTACTAGCACTAACAATAATATTACCATGAGGACTATAAACAAGAGCATTTACAAAACCATTATGACTGTAGGGAGAACTTAAATAAGATAATGTGCCATTATATTTTTTTGTTTCTAATTGCCACTTGCTAATTTTTCGATCTACACTACCACTAATTAACTGTTTACCATCAGGACTAATAGCTACAGATAACACAGCTTCAGCTTGTCCAGAAAAAGTATATAGTAGTTTTCCAGTTAGCAAATTCCATAAATTCACTTGTCTGTCATCGCTACCACTAGCTAAGGTTTTATTATCAGGATGAATAGCTACATCATTAACATTAGATATGTGTCCTTTTAAAGTTTTTACACATTGCCAAACTTCCTTTGACGGGGAGTTTATTGTTGATATTTTTTGTTCATTTTTAGGTAATTTATCATGAAATTTAGCTTTTAATTGTTGTAATTCATCATCAATTTCTAAATTTGTAAATTTAGCATTTAGATCATCACCAGATAACTCTATTAATGCTTCAAAATAATAATCATTTTGCACAACTTTTTCCTCCATACGTTCAAAAAGCTGCATTGGAGTTTCTTGGAATTGCGAATTATCTAATATTTTTACTACACCATAACTAGCGAGTCCCAAAACCGCACCAATTCCTGCCATTGGTACTGTACCAATACCAAAAGCTAAACCTATTTTAGGGGCAATAAATCCGATATTACCGATAATATTAGAAATACCAAAACCACTAATAGCACCTATTCCCATTGTGCCACAAACGGTGGAATCTCCTTCCATAATTCCTGTAAAAGCACCATAAACAGCAGCACCAACAACCGCACCTACAGCAGTTACAGAAGTTGCGCCTATTCCTACCGCACCAAAACCTCCAGCGATGCCAATACCTCCCGCAGTAGAGGAAATACGCGCACCTGTTAACATTCCAGTGGTGATAAAAGCTGCACCTGTTGAAGAACTTGCTTTCATGGCTTATGAGTGTCAATTTGATTAGATGAAGAAAATACAAATATTGAGACAATTGATAATTAGTCTTTTAACAAAGACACAAAAACGCAATAAAAAACCCTTTGCGTCTTTGCGCCTTTGCGTGAGACTATTTAACTATAAGCCTCCATTGGTAAATAAGAATAAACAAAATTCCTATCCCCAAAAGCCCTGTTAATTCTCGCCACACTTGGACAAAACTTATATTCCTTATTCCAAGGTGCAGGATAAGCAGCTTGTTCACGGGAATAGGGATGATTCCATTCACCAATAATCAAACTTTCCGCAGTGTGAGGGGCATTTTTCAAAAGATTATCGTGAATATCCATTAAATCCTGGACATCCTGATTCAGACAATGACAATTTCAGCATCTCATCAATAACCTACAAATAACAATCCTGAAAATCCTCAAATCCTGGACATCCTGATTCAGACAATTACAATTTCAGCATCCCACCAACAACTTACAAATAACAATCCTGTAAATCCTCAAATCCTGGACATCCTGATTCAGACAAAAAATATGAATCAGATATTTTCATTATGTTGGGTTTCCTTGCGTCAACCCAACCTACTAGCTAAGTAGTGAAAATTCAAATATTATCTAACAAACCATGTATAATCTTTGCAGTAACACAAAACTCTAGTATTCACCATAAAACAGAATATGCAACAGCCAGGAGAATATGATGCTGTGCTTGGTAGTCAAACCCAAACACCAGAATTTGCAGCAATTTTAGGTGGCATTGAAGGGATGAAATTACGGTTAAGTAATGCTAACCCCCAGGTGAGAATTGTTTCACTTCAAGAAGTTTTGAAATATGGCGATGCGGGATTAGATTTATTAATTCAGGCTTTAAATGATGAGTCACTGCAAGTACAAAATGCGGCTTATTCTTTATTGAAGTCTCGAACAGAAGTAAAAGTTAGACAAGCGTTAAGAATATTTGATGAGGAACAATTAAAGTCAGCCGTAGGGATGGACTATAAAGTTCTGCGTGACTTACTTGCTAAGGAAAACTGGAAAGAAGCACATGAAGAAACAGAACGGGTAATATTCGCAGTAGCACAATTACTAGTACCAAGCTGGGGAAGGCCATTTTGGTTAACTTCTGGTGTCCACCGTATACCGTGTCAAGACCTCCGTACCATTGACTGGTTGTGGGTAAAATCCAGTAGTGGGCGCTTTGGATTTTCTGCACAGAACCGCATTTATCAAAACTTAAGGAAAACGAAAACGAGTGCAGAAAATCGAGTGGAAATCTATAGAGCTTTTTTAGATAGGGTAGGATGGATAAAAGACAACTCTTGGTCCTACTCCAGCAGTAATTTTACTCATGATATAACAGCGCCAGTAGGACATCTCCCATTTTTAAAATTGTACGGACCACCAAACTACCGAGATACGGCAGAACAAATAGCTGTGATTAGGCATCAATTCTTCTCTTACATCGAAAATTGTGAACTGTAAAATCTAAAGGTAGGTGAAAAGAAATTATGGAGATTTATTAGCAGCTAAATCCTTAAGAAGGATTGCGGGTTATTGATTTCGGAAGATTGATAGTGGTTTCCTTATCTAGGCGTATACTTCTAGTATTTTAGTTCGGCAGCCACTCAAGCGTACTATAGCGATCCTAAATTAGTTATGAAAAACAAGATTCCCGACTTCTCTAAGAAGTCGGGAATCTGACTCTTGCAATGTTCACAAATCAAATAGGATTGCTATAGATTCCAACTCTTTAAACAACTTCACACAACTCTATGATAAGTAACTATATTTTCTGATTCATCTTCTGGATCTGCAAGCCAGATTTGGTCTATAATAGGTGGAATATTTGCATTTTCAATAATTTCTATGATTTTCTCAGGAAAAAGAAAATCACCACCTATTTCTACAATTAGAATTTTTACACAATCTATATATTCCTGAAATTTTTTTTCTGTATTTGCTAAATGTCTAGCTAATTCTTGAGAGATTACTGGTTCAGCTTCCATCATTTCTTTATAATAAATTGCAGTATCTTTCCATGAACCAGATAATTTTAGACCAGATTTATCTGAAGTATCATCACGTTCATTGTCTGGAATACGAC
>NZ_JADEWA010000145.1:0-11259 GCF_015207865.1 Dolichospermum sp. LEGE 00246 | reverse complement strand
CAATATTCGGTTGTAGCTTGAATCTCCAGCGTATTTGCACAGGTTTATTTTGTTGATGTAATTGATGATATAACTGTGTTAGTCTACAATTAAAAGGAAGTCAATAGCTAAAATCTATGAAAAAAAGCTATTTCTTTTCAACTGCGGGGAATGTTGCCGCCGACACAATAGAAAGATATATTAATGACCCGCATCATGGTTGAGAATATTGGCAGCGGTTAAAACCGCACGGGTAGGCTTTCCCCCGCGCTCTAAAGAGACGCGGCTCCCAGCCTTCCCGCAATCCCCTGGTGGGTTATGAACCCACTTGATAAAACTACACATTTAACGGCTTTTTTGTGATAACTGGCGTGTGATTATCACTATTTACAATTGGTACAGGGGCAATGGTTTCCTTACCTGTAATTAATCTCGCGCCACGATTGCGGGTAAAATAACTCCACAACCATTGAATCATCACAACTAACTTATTATCAAATTCAATCAAGAAGTAAATATGAATAAATAACCAAACAAACCACGCCAAGAAACCTCTGAGTTTGATAAATCCTAAATCAACAACTGCGGCGTGTTGCCCAATCATTGCTAAACTACCTCTATCCACATATTTGAATTGGGGTAGTGTTTCACCTTTCAAACGTTTTTGAATGAGTTTAGCTACATATTCGCCTTCCTGCATGGCGACTGGTGCAACTCCCGGTAAAGGTTTATCATTTTGATGGGCGAAATTTGCTAAGTCACCAACTACGAAGATGTGGGGAAAGCCTTTAATACTTAAGTCTGGTTCAACCATAACACGACCAGCGCGATCGCTCTCAACTCCCGTCTTCTCTGTCAAAACTTTCCCCATTGCTGAGGCTTTCACACCCGCAGCCCACAACACAGTTTTTGCTGCAATTTCTTTGACATCATCACCTTGCTTAATCGTCACAATATCATTTTCAATATGTGTTACCAAAGTTTTGGTTTGCACATCTACGCCCAAAGCCTTTAATGATGTTTCCGCTGTGTGGGATAATTCCGGGGCGAAAGGGGGAAGAATCCGATCTAAACCTTCTAACAATAAAACTCTGGTTTCTGAGGTGTCAATGTTGCGGAAATCTTCTGTCAGGGTTTTAGTTGCCAATTCAGCGATCGCCCCCGCCAATTCTACCCCAGTTGGACCACCACCAACAATCACAAAAGTTAACAAAGCTTGGCGTTTTACCGGATCACTTTCGCTTTCAGCCGCTTCAAAGGCAGAGAATATCCGCCGACGCATCTCAATTGCATCTTCTACAGTCTTTAAACCCGGTGCAAATTCTTCCCAGTTATCCTTACCAAAATAGGAATGCTTCGCCCCTGTAGCCACAATTAAGGTATCGTAGGGGACAGTTTCCTCACCCACCATCACCTTTTGGGCGTTAGCGTCAATATCATTCACCTCACCCAACAGCACTTTTGTATTCTTACTTTTGCTGAGGACAGCCCGCAAGGGAGAAGAAATATCCGCTGGGGATAAAGCACCTGTGGCTACTTGGTACAGAAGAGGTTGAAAGAGGTGAAAATTGCGTTTATCAATCAGGGTGATTTGCACATTAGCCTTAGCCATAGACTTAGCGGCATACAATCCACCAAAACCACCACCAATAATCACGACTTGATGAACCGGTTTCTTGTCAGCTAGATCAACCATAAAAAATATTTCCTTCCATTACAGGGCTGTAACTATTCTTAACAAATTTGTATCAAAATTGTCACAATTATTTCTGTTTATCTTGAACTTCTTAAAAAAAAAGAAAAGTGGTGGATTAGTCAGGAGGTAGGGGCGCAGGGCCTGCGCCCACCCAGGAGTCAGGAGTCAGAAAGAAATTCCCCCCTATTCCCTATTCCCCAATTTGCGATACAATCATAAGTCTGCCAATTTCATGACAGCCTTTATAAACAGGAGATGCTTCTATGGCGCGTATGTATTATGATGAAGATGCTAATTTAGACCTTTTAAAAGGTAAAACCGTTGCTATTATTGGTTATGGTTCTCAAGGTCATGCTCACGCGCTGAATCTCAAAGATAGCGGTGTAAATGTCATTGTCGGATTATATCCCGGCAGTAAGTCCACAGCCAAAGCCGAAGCTGCTGGTTTGACAGTTAAAAATGTGGCTGATGCTGCCAAAGCTGCTGATTTTATCATGATTTTATTACCTGATGAAGTCCAAAAAACAATTTACAAAAACGAAATCGAACCCAATTTAGAAGCTGGAAACGTTTTAGCTTTTGCACATGGTTTTAATATCCATTTTGCACAGGTTGTACCCCCTGCTGATATTGATGTCGTCATGGTTGCGCCTAAAGGACCTGGACATTTAGTGCGTCGTACCTACGAACAAGGACAAGGTGTACCTGCATTATTTGCAGTTTATCAAGATGCCACTGGTCAGGCACGCGATCGCGCTATGGCTTATGCTAAAGGTGTTGGTGGTACACGCGCCGGTATTTTGGAAACTACTTTCCGTGAAGAAACCGAAACCGATTTGTTTGGGGAACAAGCAGTATTGTGTGGTGGTTTGAGTGCTTTAATCAAAGCCGGTTTTGAAACCTTAGTTGAAGCAGGATATCAGCCAGAACTCGCTTATTTTGAATGTCTGCACGAAGTCAAATTAATTGTTGATTTAGTCGTAGAAGGTGGTTTAGCTACCATGCGCGATAGTATTTCTAATACTGCCGAATATGGTGATTATACTCGCGGTCCTCGCGTTGTCAACGCCGAAACTAAAGCGGAAATGAAGAAGATTCTCAGTGAAATTCAATCTGGACAATTTGCGCGGGAATTTGTCTTAGAAAACCAAGCTGGTAAACCTGGTTTTACTGCTATGCGTCGTCAAGAAGCTGAACATCCTATTGAAGCAGTTGGTAAAGATTTACGTGCCATGTTTAGTTGGTTGAAAAAAGCGTAATTTGGGGGAATTGGTAATTGGTAATTGTTTACCTTTTACCAAATTCTTTATTTTGCACGCAGAAAATATTTAGCAAAGTATGACAAATATTTGCATAGAAGTTAAACTAATATTTGTAAATAAAGAATTAAATGCCATGACACTCAAAATCAAATCTATTACTAGTCTTAAAGTCCAGGGGTTAATCTTAACCATCCTGCTATCAACCTTAATACCTGAAACTGTTCAGGCGCAAATTATTCCCACCATCAAATTACCAACCACTACAGTTCCTAAGCCAACCATTAAAGTTCCTAAGCCAACCATTGAAACTCCATTAACCCCACTAGTATTTCAAGTACCTGCTAATTTTGTCGTCAGTCCAGCAGTTAATACAACTTCTAGCTTCGTTTCTGGGATCAAAGAGGGTAGTAATTCACCTCAAATTCAGACAAGGACAGTGACAGGGACGGGAAGTGAATCTATTGCTATTCCGGTCGCAACTACGACATCAGGAACTGTATCTACTATTAATGTAGTTCTACCTTCTAAAAATTCTGTTTCTAGTGGAGATGTCAATTTTAATGTTGATACAACTCCAATTTCTACCGTTGGTTCTGTAATAAATAGTGTTAACCTTTCATTTCCTGTACCAGTTTTAGATTAGACATCTCCGAAAATTGGCGTTGCTGAATTGAGGTATGAAATTCCCAAATTGAACCTTTAAAAATCTTACCTTTGCGTCTTTGCGCCTTTGCGTGAGACTAAAATTCATACCCTTAATCAGCAACGCCCGAAAATTAAGTATGCGTGGCATGAAACCCCTGTAGAGACGTTCCATGGAACGTCTCTACAATTTTTGCTGGAGATGTCTACTGATTTGGAAGCTAAAATTTAAGTTCTAGATTCATGTCCCCTCTAAAACCATCCTCACTTTTACCTAAACGAGAATTCATCACTAAACCAGAATTAGCACTTGCATAACGAAATATCATCCCATAGTTAGGATCTTTTAACTGACCTTCAAATCCTTTGGTAGCTGTAGAATAAGTTGAATAGTATGGACCAATTGTGACAGTCCCTAATTCTTTATCTTTGAAAACATCATAGGTAGATTCAATTTGATATGAAGGTTCTTGATTACCAAAAGAGAAAGAAGTATTGAAGTTAAAACCACTTCTATGGGAAAAGTTCATGAGTAAAAAAGTGCTAATATCACCTAAACTAGTAGATTGAACATCAGGATTGAGGATTTGGGGGGAACAATTTAATACGGGATAAAGAGTTATATTAAAATCTGGTTTCACAAACTGAAATACATTACCAATAGAAAGACTTGATAAATTTAAACGATTAGGATTATTATTATAAGTTAGTGAGAAAAAAGGTGAATTAACTATAATCGTACTCCATTGTTTATTTTTATCATAAAAAGTATTCCGAAAATCTGCTTTAGTCGCAAACTTTAACATTCCTCCCAGCGAACTTTCTCCGGTAGCATTAGGATTTAATTTACCCAAATTATTATCAATCATTGGTACAGAATCAGGAAAAAGATTAAACCACATACCTGTAGATAGGGAATAACTCAAATTATCAATACTTCCAGACATGACAAATTCCACTGCTGGTAAATAAAGATTTCCGGTATAGGAAGATGTTTCAATTTCTCTTTTTTGAGACGTACTCAGTTGAAGTCTGCTAAAGTTTATATCAAAAATTTTTCCTCCCCCAATCATAGAAGCTGCTGTAAACAAACTATCGAAATTATTATCAAAGACAAAAGATTTATCAAATAAAATTTGTCCATCTGAAGTTTTTGCCTGCAAAAAGGTATATGTAATCGTTTGAGGCGCATTAGCATTAGTTTTGGGAATATTAGAAAACATTGGACCCAAGTCACCAAGAGAAACCGAATCTATGACAACAGGAGTTTCATCAGTCCAAGGTTGTATTATTTGCTCAATAAATTGGACACTTCTTTGATAAATACCTGTTCTTAGTTGTAATAATAAGGAACTATCTGAAGTGATATTTCCTGAAAAAGTATAACTTCCAGAAACTTGGGCAAGGCTACTATTAGTATTACCATAACTTAGGGTATTATTTAACCTTTCATTCATTTGTCTGCGTTGTTGAGATGTGGCTTTTGTCTTCAACGTCGCTAAAGTTTTTACGGTATTAAACTGTTCTTTTGCTTCATTAATACTTGCATTCAAATTACCCGGATTAATAATACTAAAAGCACCACCCAATATTAATCCTAGACTAGCGTTTGTAGTCTGATTCAAATCAGTATCTTGCCATTGGGCTGTAGTTACAGATAAGCCAGGATTAGCAAAAACATTCAAATAATTTAACCTAATTTTTTCTGGGTCATATTGTAGTTGTAGTAATGTGCGGTTATGTGACCAACTCAAAGTATATCTATACCAAGCTTGATTTTGAGGAGCTAATATCGAAGAAGTGGTAACTTCAGGACTTTGTTGTCCAAGGTTAGACCAACTTAAGGAATTAAGATAATGAAAATCTCTTTGTTCTTTCGTTAAAAAGGGATTGCTAAGGACTTCAAAAAGATCATTATTATTTATTTGATTAACTTGTAAAGTTTTGATCCAGATTTTGTTTTGGCTCACTATAATTTAGGTTGTGTTTTACAAAATCAAAATCGCTATCCAGAAGCAATCACTTCCTATCGTCGGTCTTTAAAGATTAATGCAAATTACATTGATTCCTTAAAGAATTTAGGTTATGTTTACTATAAAAATGGACAAGCAGATTTAGCCCAAGAATGCTTCCAAAAAATATTGCAATTAAATCCTAACCATAGCGAAACTTATGAACTTTTGGGATTTATTGCCGGTGAACAAGGAAAATTATCAGAGTGTATTAGTCTGTTAAATGAAGCCCTGAAAATTAATCCTAATAATCCTAAACTACATTCTTGTTTTCTGTTTAATTTATCTTCTCTTGTCAGTTTTACACCTCAAGAAATATTAGATTCTGCTCAACTGTGGTATCAACAACAAGTAGTTAGTCAATGGCTACCAACCCTCACCACCCACTCTCAGGATAAAACTCCACACCGTCGTTTACGCATTGGCTATATTTCCCCTGATTTTCGCAGACATTCGGTAAGTTCATTTATTAAACCCCTTTTTCAACACCATGACCGCACCCAGGTTGAGGTTTTCTGTTATGGGGAAGTCAAAGAACCGGATGCAATTACAGAGGAAATTATAGATATCTGCGATGCTTGGCGTTCTACTGTGGGTCTTTCAGATTTACAAGTGGCTGAATTAATTCAAGCAGACCGCATAGATATTATCGTTGATTTGGCAGGGCATACGGCAAATAACCGGATGATGGTCTTGGGGATGAAACCAGCGCCGATTCAAACTACATATTTAGGCTATTTTGCTACCACAGGTTTACCGACAATTGACTATTGGATTACTGATCAGTTTCTTCACCCCCATGATACAGAGGAAAAAACCAGCGAAACTATATGGCGTTTACCCCGTTGCTATGTAGGTTATGAACCGCTGAACAATGCCCCGGAAATTACTGAACTTCCTAGCAAAAAAACGGGAATTTTCACTTTTTCATCTTTCAATAATTTACGCAAACTTACACCAGAAACTTTTGCGCTGTGGATTGAAATCCTCAAAGCAGTTCCTAATTCTCGCTTGGTATTAAAATGCGCTAGTTCTGATGTATTCAGTCCCTTAATTACCGAGAGAATCCAAACCCCCTTTGTGGAACAGGGTATTGATCCTAAACGCATCTTCTTATATGGTGCGTTTGCTACTGATGAAGACCATCTGAATCTTTATAATCAGGTTGATTTGCATTTGGATAGTATTCCCTATACGGGATGTACTACAACTTGTGAAGCCCTGTGGATGGGAGTACCAACATTAACCCTAGCAGGGACGCGGAAAATGGAGCGCATGAGTGCCAGTATTCTCCACAGTGTTGGTTTGGATGATTGTATTGTCCATAGTGCCACAGAGTATGTTCAAAGAGCGATCGCATTAGCCCAAAATCCAGATTATCTCCAATCTTTGCGCTTAAATATGCGCGAACGAATGCTGCACTCTCCTTTGTTGGATGTGAAAAACATCGCCAGCACTTTAGAAGCAGCTTATCGCCAAATGTGGCAGATTTATATTGAAAAAAACACAGGATCTAACAGCGCAAATCTCCCTAATCATGCTTCTGTTCCGGTGGAATTAGAACCCGCTGATGCTATTAATTACTATCAGCAACATATCGAAAATCATCCTGATGATGCCCAGGGATATTATCATTTAGGTCTAGCTTATCAAGCCTTAGATGATGTAGAAAATGCGATTCCATCTTATTTGCAATCTCTTGCCATTAATCGCGGTTCTGCTGCTACTTATCAAGCTTTAGGTAAATTGTTAGAAGAACAGGAATTAATTGCAGAGGCTGAAAAATATTATCGCTGTGCGTTGTTATTAGCACCTGAAAATAGTGAAATACGAGAAACTTTCAAAGGTTTTTTACAACAGTATCGTTCTCAACCTGCTAATAAAGTTATTCCCATTTTTCAGGAAAATGCTAACAATTCTGAAGAGCGTAAATATTTTAAATTCACTGATGCTGATCCTCATGAATGCCTAGTGGAGATTGAGGGTGGGATTAAAGTATGTGTTAAGAATGATATCAACAGCTTGACAACTTATGTTTTGCTAGAACAGGGTGATTGGTTTGAGTCAGAAATGGAGTTTATTCGCAAACTGATTACACCAGGGATGGAAATCCTAGATATTGGTGCTAATCATGGAGTCTATACCTTAACTATGGCTAAGTTACTCCAAGGAGAAGGTAAAATTACGGCTTATGAACCTGCTAGTTCAGTTGTTTCTTTATTGCGAAAAGGTGTAGAAGCTAATGGTTTCACGAATGTAGAGATAGTTAATGCCGGCTTATCAGATTGTGAGGGTGAAGCAACTTTATTTCTATCAACAAATAGTGAACTAAATTCTCTACAGCCTGATAATTTATCTCAACAACAAGAAATTATTAAACTGCTAAACTTGGATGAAGAATTAGCCCTGCGTAACTGGCAGAAGATTGACTTTATTAAGTTAGACGCAGAAGGAGAAGAAGCCAAGATTCTCGCAGGTGGTAAAAGATTCTTCTTTGAGCAATCGCCATTAATTATGTTTGAACTCAAGCATGGCAAACATATTAATATGCGACTAATTAAGCTATTTCAAAATCTCGGCTATGAGACTTACTACTTAGTTTCTGATCTAGGTTGTTTATTTCCTTTTGATGTAAATCAGCCAGTAGATGGCTATCAATTAAACTTGTTTGCTTGTAAGCCAGAGCGATCGCAACAATTAGCTGAACGTGGTTTACTAGTAACACAAGTTAAAGAAAAGCCTCTACTTCCACAACCATCCTACTGGTTAGAAGCAATAGCAGCTTATAGTTATGCAACTCCTTTCCTAAATCAGTGGCAAGAATACGCAACGGTTGCCAATGCTGATAATCAAGTTTATTTAGAAGGGCTAAATTACTTCTTTCTCTCAAAAACAGTCAGCCTTTCCCCAGGAGAAAAGTTTGCCTCCTTAGAACATTCCTTTGAATGTATTCAGCAAGCTGTTAAGGCTCAACCTTCGTTAACTAGATATTGTAGTTTGGCTAGAGTAGCGGCAGAGTTAGGGAAAAGACAAGTTAGTGTGGAAATACTGGAAAAATTAATTACCAATATCAATTCTGGCAGATTAATTAGGGTAGATGAGCCTTTTCTGCCTGTGAGTCAGCAATATGATCATCAGATATTTAACAATAATCTGCAAGACTGGTTCTTAGTAAGTGTTGTTGAAACCTGCGAGAATAGACGCGTTTTCTCATCTTACTTCTCAGCTAAACAATCAGTATATTTACTCAATCAGATTATTCATAAACCCTTCCACAGTCATCAATCAGAAGGCCGATTACTTCTTGCCAGTAAACGACTTGACGGATAACGATAGGATGAAATTAGTAATGCACCATTATCAAGGATTTGGTGCGTTACGCTGTCGCTAACACACCCTACGTATTTTTAACGTGAATTCGATAGCGTAGCGTGACGACGTAGGAGTCATTGAACCTCACCCCAACCCCTCTCCGACACGGAGAGGGGCATTTTAACTTCTCATTATACTCAAAACGGCTAGAAGCTGGACTTTTTTATCATACAAAGAACAAGTTCAAAGCCTCTCCAGTATTAAATATTATTCCTTTTCCCTCTCCTCTTAGGAGAGGGTTAGGGAGAGGTGCGGGGAGAGGTTTACCAGAGGGGTTAAAAATTATTATATATTGAGTATATCATAGCCCCCTCATCGCTTGCGGGGAGGGGGTTGGGGGTGGGGTTCTTGTACCTCATAACATAAAATCCACATTACATATTTAGTAAGGTGCGTCAGATAGGGGAAATCTGTTTTTTACCAAATCATTGGGTCTGACGCACCCTACAAGAGATAAAATCCACATTAGATCAAAACTATGCACAATAAAGTTTAAAAAATGAATTACCAAGTTGTTAACCAATTAAATGAAACTCAAATTTTTGAACTTGTGGAATTATACAAACATGAATTTTGGAGTAAAAACCGAACATATCAAGGTGTTAGCAAAATGTTGGCTGCATCTGATGTTATTATCGCTTTAATAAATGAGGAAAAAGAACTAATTGCTTTCTGTCGTGTTTTGACTGATTTTGTTTATCGCGGAGTTCTTTATGATGTGATTGTTAAACCTAGTTATAGAAACATGGGATTTGGTGATAAATTATTAGATGAAGTCATTAATCATCCCCAATTAAAAGCAGTAGAAAATCTTGCTCTTTTCTGTTTACCAGAAATGATTCCTTTTTATGAACGGTGGGGCTTTATATATGATGTAAATGGACTGAAAATAATGCACCGACATGATTCAGTTATGGGAGGAATAGAACCATGATTATTAACTATGATAGTCTGAAGACTATTGACTAAAATTCGTCAGTAATTACTTTCTTGATAATATTTACAGTTTGATACTTGCACTATGTCTACTCAACGTCTAATTCAAAGTATATACACAGATGGTGCTTGCACAGGCAATCCTGGACCTGGTGGTTGGGGTACAGTTGTTTATTTTAATGATGGTTCAGTTCACGAAATGGGCGATTCATCCCAGCACACCACTAATAATAAAATGGAAATGCAAGCTGCGATCGCCGCCTTGGAATTTTTCCAATCATCTGGACAAACTCAACCCATTACCCTGTACACAGATAGTAAATATGTGATTGATTGTGTGACAAAATGGGTAAAAAGCTGGAAAAAGAACGGCTGGAAAAAGTCGGATGGAAATCCCGTCCAAAACCAAGACCTCCTAGAAATTCTTGATCAACTCAATAGCCAAAGGGTACAATGGCAGCACGTCCGGGGACATTCTGGTAATGTTGGCAATGAACGCTGTGATGTAATTGCCCGTTCTTTCGCAAATCACAAAATCCCCCACCTCAAACAGTCATTAGCCGACTTTCTTCACGAAACTTTACCTGAAATTGGGGAAATAAGCGTAGTAAAAGTACCTAATGATCCGATAAACTCTACAATAACTAATAAAAATACACTAGAAAGCAGTCTGTCTGCATCAGATACCAGCACTATGGAACTATCTACAACACCAACTGCGACTACAACCAACGAACAACCCACTGAAATCAGGGTTTTACAACTTCGCAATTTGGTGGAAACCTTGCGTATTGCAGACGAAATTGCCGAAAAAGGCTACCTAATTACCAGTTCAGAATTAGCAGACTTAATGGGTGTTCACTCTAGCGCCGTTACCAGCAGAGGTGATGAATGGCGTTGGCGAAATTGGATAGTTTCACGGGTCAGACGTGAAGGTAATCAAATCCTTTGGGAACTGGAACGTGTTGATACTCTGCGGTCTAAAGACACGCAGATTCTTTAATACTTGCTTAAAAAGGATAGTCAATTATCCTCCTAAGTAGGTGAACACAATAAAACCAATCTGTGTAAAGAAAAGTAAAATCTCCCAAACCCTCTTCACTCTTACATGATTGCCTCTTGCCAATTAATTTTACCATATCACAGCAAACCCTAAATAGAGCCTCCGGCTTCCGAAGGGATACGCCATTGGCACTTCCTCCACTGTCTGAAGCCAAGTGGCTTCTGTGCCTTTCGTTCTCTCTTGTGATTTGTAATTAAGTTTACACACAAGTTAAATTACCCCCCTTAATCCCCCCTTATAAAGGGGGGATTAAGGAAAAATTAGTTCCCTCCCCTTTATAAGGGGAGGGTTAGGGAG
>NZ_JADEWA010000144.1:0-11350 GCF_015207865.1 Dolichospermum sp. LEGE 00246 | reverse complement strand
GAGACAGAGTTGGGGGAGTTGGGGGAGTTGGGGAGAAATTTCTTTCTTCTTTGTTCTTGCTTCTTTCTTCTTTCTCCTGATAGCGCAGCGTGGCGTTAGCCATACTCCTGACTGGGCGCAGGGACTGCGCCCCTACCTCCTGATAGCGCAGCGTGGCGTTAGCCATACTCCTGATTTTAATTATTTCCTGAAGAATCGGGTTTAAGTCTTTCTCTCCAGGAAGGTTGTGATGATGGAGATCCTCCAGGACTGTTGTTTTCTGAAGATGATCTAGACGGTGCTGATTCTTGACTGCGGCTGCGTCGGGAACGAGATGATTGAGAAGAGGAATCGCCATTGGATTCCTCACTGCGTCTGCGGCGGCGACGGGTAGAATAAGATGTATCATTATTCTCTTGACTATAGCGTCGTCTTCGTCTTGGCCGATTTTCTTCTGAATTTGATGAATCGTCTGATTGACTATATGTTCTTCTGCTTCTACGTCTGCGTCTAGTTGAGGAATCAGAATTATCGGTATTGTCCTCATCTGATTTTTGATTATTATCATCAACCGACTTATAGATAAGTTTTCTTGGTTTAAGAGGTTGGGCTTTGATAGTACCTTTACGATTTTCTAAATTAGGTCGTCGGGGAAACTTTTCTACAGGCATTCCCTTGAGAGCTTCTGCCATAAATTCATGCCAAGCATAAGCTGCACTACCACTATTACCATAGGTAGGGGTGTTATCATCATTCCCTAACCACACCCCAGCCACTAACTGAGGAATATAACCAATAAACCATAAATCACGGGATTCATCAGTAGTACCTGTTTTGCCGGCAACTTGTCTATCATCTAATTGAGCCGCAGCACCAGTACCATCGGTGACAACATTTCTTAACATCCAAGTCATGATGGCAGTGCTGTCAGCATCTAGAACTTGTTTGGGTTTATATTTAACTGACCAAATGACATCTCCTTCGCGGTTGAGGATGCGACGAATGCCATGAGATTCTACATAATTGCCTTGATTGGCGAATGTACCATAGGCGTTGGTCAATTCTAATAAGTTGACTTCATTAGAACCAAGCGCCAAGGAATAGTTAGGTTTGAGTTCTGACTTAATTCCCATGTCATGGGCAAGTTTAATGGTGGGTTCAAAACCTGTTTCTATTAAGACTTTTACCGCAATTGTATTGATGGATTTGGTGAGCGCGTCTCTGATGTTTAACCAACCGGAGAACTTATTATGGGAGTTCTTTGGCTCATAACCATCTATTGATAAGGGTTCATCTAAATAACTATCATAGGGACTTTTACCAGTAGCGATCGCTGTAGCATAGACGAAAGCCTTAAAGGTTGATCCTGGTTGTCGTTGGGCTTGGGTTACACGATTAAACTGGTTTTTACCAAAGTCTTTACCGCCGACCATTGCCTGAATTTCGCCACTCCCAGGCTCTATGGCCACCATAGCCGCTTGTTTAAAGTTTTGCCACCGACCTTCATTTTTTAATATCTTGGCTACTGCGGCTTCTGCGGCTTTTTGCGAGGTTGGGTTTAAGGTTGTTTCTACTATTAAACCACCACTAGCCAAAACATCAGCGGCAACGTACTTTGGCAATTCCTTGTGAACGTAGGTTGTAAAGTAGGGAAAATCAACTTGTAACCGTTTGGGTAAATTGCTGTTAACTATTAATGCTTCCTCAGTCGCGGCTTGTTTTTGGGCGGGTGTAATGATGCCATCTTCCAGCATCCGCTGTAACACCAGATTGCGCCGTTCTGTAGCTATTTTAGGATTTTTGTCGGGGGCGTAGACGTTAGGTGCAGGAGCTAAACCCGCCAAGGTAGACATTTCTGATAAAGTCAGTTGATCAACGGATTTACTAAAGTATACCCAAGCGGCATCTCCCACGCCATAAGCCCCAGAACCTAAGTATACGAGATTGAGATAACGTTCCAGAATTTGGTCTTTAGTCAATTCTCGCTCTATTTTTTGGGATAGTCGGACTTCTTTGAGTTTACGCCAGAAGGTTTTTTCTGGTTTGAGAAAGAGAATTCGCGCTACCTGTTGAGTGATGGTACTACCACCTTCTACCACATTTTGCGATCGCAAGTTATTGATAACTGCTCTGGCAATTCCCTGGAGATCAAATCCATTGTGTTGATTAAATCTTCTATCTTCTGAAGCAATAAAAGCTTTCTTTAAAGTATCTGGTATTTGCTCTATTTTCAGTTGCTCTCTTGTAGCTTCTCCCTGCTGTTGTAGCACACTACCATCAGCAGCTTTAATCGTCAGTGTTTGCTCTCGTACCAATGCTCTGAGTGCGGACTGATCTGGTAAATTTTTATCTATTTCTAAGATTGTGTAATGGAAAGCAATGATCCCACTACTAACACCTAATCCTGCCCAAAACCAAAAACGACGATAAAAAGGTTTATCGCTGCTGGCTATTCTGGTCAAGATTCCAGATGATACCGTTGTCACCTGAGTTATTAACTGCTTTGCATTCACCTGCATTTTCGGTAGTAATTTTTTTGTGGACTTGTGATTTTGTTGATGATTACTCAATGGCAATAGCAGTTTCTCCTGTTTGGTTTGAGTGCAATATATTGGTGTTAATATAATATCCCATATAATGCCCCATAAAATATTAACTTAATTCAGTGTGAATATATGTTTTCTGCAAAGCCATATTATTGGTATTCATATTATTAATGACAATTAATTCATGCAATTATCGCATGAGAAAAGTCTGATAAGTGGTAAAAAATTTCTCTCAGTATATGCTGTAAACAAACTTTGCAGATACTCTCTGAATGGAAAATGTTAAGTAGGTTGGTGTTGAAAATTGTCGTTATGGCAAGGCAAGAGGCACTCATGCAAGAGGCACTCATGCAAGAGGCAAGAGTGAAGAGGGTTTGGGCGATTTGACATTTCTTTACACAGGTTGGTTTTATTATGTTCACCTACTTAGGCTCTTACGTACTTATTATCCTAAGTTACCAGTCGGTAATAGGGAACTCCTAACGGGGAACTCTTAACAGGGCAAAGAGCCAAAATTTTGCCATAATATTCAAAAATATCGCTAATGAGATTTCTTTGTTCAGATTTTGCATATTATGTACTCAAGAGCCAAATGTTACAAATCCCTGTAACATTAATGCGAACTGCCTACTAATATAGAAATTAAGAAAGTAGTTGGAGCCGCCCTTAACTGTCAGTAACCCAGCCCTAAAGGGACTAGGCTTGCAAGAGTAATCAAGCAATCAAACAACAATTAGGAAGAAAGCCCAGTGGCTAAACATCAGTCTAAACAGCACTCACAACCACAGGTCTCTAGCACAGAGACAAAAGTTGCGGAAAACTCCTTCCAGAAGCAACTGCAAGAATTGCTGAACCAAAAAAAATATCGGCAAGCATTAGAAGAAATCAAGAAAAATCAGCGATTACACCCTAATATTGAATTTACACCCCCAGAATCAGAAATTTGGTTGCTACGGGGTCAGCAAGAATTTCAGAAACAAGATTTTAAACAGGCAGAAAAATCCTTTGCTCGCGCTCTAGAATTTGGTTTGGTGGGAGAAGTTCATTACTGGCAAGCTAAATGTTTATTGGAATTGAAGCAATTAGATGCGGCATTAAAATTACTTAGAAATGCTTTTGAGGCAGGTACTCTACCGAAAGACTACAGCATCTCTTACCTAAAACTCTTGTTCCTCAAAGGAGATACCGCTACAGTTGAGCAATTAATTCAGGAACAATCTAAACGCTTTAGTGCTAATCAACTCCACTGGGTACGAGGTGTTCTGGCACTCAAAAATGGTCAACCAGAAACAGCTTTAACATCTTTTCAGAAAATTAAGCGAGCCGTCACCGATGGAGACTTGCCCATAGCTTGGATTGTTTATACTCAACAAGTCAGTGGTAATTGGGATGCTGCGGCCAGTCTTTTGGGGCTGAAATCACTTTCATATGGTCAACCAAAGTATTTGGAGCATCCAATTTTAGAGCGATTGGCGATTTTTCAACATGGAAGAACAGAACAAAAACCCTTCCAATTTATAAATTCACGAACAACAGTAGATAAAAACAGCCAACAGGCATTAGCGATATTGCGAATGTTGCAACTGATTGACCAAGGTAATCACCATGATGCCGCCCATCTGCTATTGAAGATGGAGCGACGTTCCCCACGCTTTCCAGAACTAGAAAGTCTCCGTCCACTGCTACTTACCCTAGCCGGACAACAAGCACTGAATCAAGAAGAACCAAGTTGTGCTGAACTATTCTGGCAGCCTTTGTTGACAGAGCAACCCTTTAACCCCCAATTGGCAATCAATCTCTTAGAAGTTTTCGATGCTAATGATCATGATCAAGAACGTTCACGCCTGTTGACACGGTTTTTGAAGTGGTTAGAACAGGAAGCAAAACGAAACCCTCAAGAATGGCCTGCACAAAGATTGAAACTGACCCAAGCACATCTCCACTGCTGGATGGCAGATGCTTACATAGCAATAGATCGTGATCGGGCTGCTTTGGGATCTGTGCAACAAGCAGAACGAATCTGTCCCACATCACCAGAAGTGCTGGGACGTAAGGGATTAATTGAAGCAGGAGACGAAAATTATGATGAAGCGATCGCACTCTTGACCCAAGCATTAGAAAATGGATGTCGGTATGAAGAAGTTTATATAATGTTGCTGCACTGTTGGAAGATACTAGATAACAAACAAGCATTCAATGAAGCTCGACGCAAATTTGGTAAGCATTTTGGCGACTTGAATCTTGAACTTGAAGTAGAAACATTGCCTTGGGTAGATGCGCTCTCTACGTTAAGTTATCCCTTATTTAGCCGTTTTGTGAAGACAGAAGATCCCACAAATCCGCCTATCCGTGCCTGTCAAATATTCGTGAATGCAGTCCAAAGTCCGCCCAATTCCGGTGGTCGGGTTTCATTAGACCAAAAAGCCGCAGTCGAAGCATGGGACAATCTCCTCCAAAGATTAGCAGGTGAAGAACAAATTTCCGTATTGCAAGCGATCGCCCTTTCGATTCAACTCTTTGCCAAACGGGAAAAAGGCATCGCTGCTTTACTAAGTCAGTATCAGCAAAAGTTAATCAACCTATCCATAGAATACCCAGAAGCTAGAGTTGCCAATTTAGTTATCTTAGCCGTTAAAGAAAATAGTCCCAAAAAACTAGAACTTCCCGTGCGTTTCTATCTCGACACCATGCCCCAGCCAGGTAGCGCTCTGGCAAATATTCAACTTCAAGCCCGCCGTTTTGGCGAAATTACAACCCTTGTACCGTTCCTAGATGAAGCACTCCGTCGAGAACCACAAAACCCTTTATTGCTATTAGCTAGAGCCACTACCTACCACGTTGATCACCCAAACTATGAACAATTAAAACAACAGGGATTTGAATTAGCCCGTCGCCTACAAGATGCCAAAGCCTTACAAGCATTTCGAGAAGAACAGGCATTTGTTAATGATAGAGAAACTCAGAGTGCTATGCCAGATACAGATGAATTTGACAATCTCGATATGTCAGATATGAATGACTTATTAGAAGGGATGATTAAAAAATTATTTGGCAATAAAATGTCTCCAGCGGAGTTTGAACGGGTGCTTCCAGAACTCAAAAAAATGATGTTAAACAATATGCCTGATTTCTCAGGTGATGAAGATGATGAAGATGATGAAGACGAAGAAGATGGAATAGATTTAGACTTTATCTTTAGAAATTCATCTCCATCTAAAAAACGCAAGGGTAGAAAAAAAGCGGGTTTTCAGGAATTGTTGTAAAAGTAAAATATCAAGAGTAATTGAACGCAGATAAACGCAGATAAACGCAGATGAAGACTGATAGTTTAATTGATGTCATCTTAATGGGAAATTATTTATGGCTGACTACTACGAACGTTTAGGAATTTCACCAGGAGCAACCAGCGCCCAAATTAAAGCGGCTTATCATGCCAAATTACGTGAATTCCCCGCGCATACTTATCCAGAAGAGTTTAAAGCAATTCGAGGAGCTTACGAGGCACTTCGCAAAGGAGAGACAAGTCAATCGGAGGAGTTCTTGAAATTGCGTCCCCTAGAAGCAGAATTGAATCCAGAGATATTAAAACAGTTGCGAGAAAAATCCCTGGCGCAACTAGAAGTTAGCTTAGATGATCTAATTCGTGCCACATTTTAAATAATTCATATAACAGGGAACAGGGAACAGGGAACAGGGAACAGGGAACAGGGAACAGGGAACAGGGAACAGGGAACAGGGAACAGGGAACAGGGAACAGGGAACAGGGGACAGGGGACAGGGAACAGGGAACAGGGAACAGGGAACAGATTTTTACCAATTACCAATTACCAATTACCAATCACCAATCACCAATTACCAATTACCAATTACCAATTACCAATTACCAATTACCAATTACCAATTACCAATCACCAATGACAACTGACAAAGAAGCTTTATTTGCCAATTTTCTAGATTATTTACAATCAGAACAACTACCCCCTGAATATTTAGGTGAACCACCATCATCTGCTCATGCCTTTGATCCTTATCAAATGGTGTCCGAGTGGACTGCTCTCCGTCATGAAGTTAAGCAACAGGGTAAATTATTGCATTCTACCCAAGATGCTCTGGTACAAGCATTGGCGGTAATTCGGACAGAGCAAGAACAGATACCAATACGTTTGGAAGAAATTCAAAAACAGGCATCGGGAAAATTTGAACAGCAGCAGGAGAAACTCCTCAAAGATTTGCTAGGTATTGTGGATGCTTTAGATCAGGCTTGTACTTACTGGCAAGAAGAACTAGAAGCATTATCTACTACCTCAAACTCAAAACCACTAATAAAAAAAGGCTTCTGGGAAAAGTTATTAGATTGGATTAATGGTAATTATACTGAATTCAGTGAGCCAGAAAAATTACCAGTGTCAGAATCATTAACGGAAATTTTCACCAGCAATCAACAGGGAGTGGAGTTAATTAGGCGATCGCTTTTAGAAATACTCAAACAACGCCGTATTGTTCCTATTGTCGCCCAGGGTAAACCTTTTGACTCCCAGACAATGTATGCTGTAGGACGTAAATCAAGGGCAGATGTCGCAGAAAATACGGTGATTCAGGAAGTAATCCGGGGTTATTTATGGGGCGATAGAGTCTTAAGAGAAGCACAGGTGATTGTATCAACACAAAAATAGAGGAGTACCCGGTTAAGCGATCGCCTTTAGAGGACAGACTGTTGATGCGATCGCCTAACTCCTCTGCCCCGGTGCCTCTTTTCTCCCCCTGCTTGCCTTCACCCGTCATTTTCGGGTTGACAGACTACTAGTACAAAACGGCGTAAATAAACCAACCATTCTAAATCCTCCAAAAGCCTATGCTGTCTTCATTTTGACTTTTGACTTTTGACTTTTGACTTCCGCCTTGCGGTACTAGATTCCTGCACCATCAAAGAATTCTTGAATCTGTTTATCTCTGATATTACAAAAATTGTGTTCTTTTGGTAATTCATCTTCTGGAAGGAATTTACCAACTAAAACCGGAGTTTTTGCGGGAGTTTGCAAAGCTTGAATTTGTTCTTCTAACGCTTCAATGCGGTCAACTAAGGTGCGAATT
This sequence comes from Dolichospermum sp. LEGE 00246, assembly GCF_015207865.1. Classification (NCBI taxonomy): domain Bacteria; kingdom Bacillati; phylum Cyanobacteriota; class Cyanophyceae; order Nostocales; family Aphanizomenonaceae; genus Dolichospermum; species Dolichospermum sp. LEGE 00246. The sequence goes on along the minus strand of NZ_JADEWA010000144.1, from coordinate 3,734 downwards.
ACTTGGGCTTCTGAATCTGGCAAATTGCTGTGTTCTAATGGTGCAACCCGGACTCCAGAACGATAAATAATCCGTCCAGGGACACCGACAACGGTACAACTAGATGGTACGTCTCTCAATACCACCGAACCGGCACCAATGCGGACATTATCACCAATTTCAATATTTCCTAAAACCTTTGCACCTGCACCAACCACGACATTTTCCCCTAATGTGGGGTGACGTTTACCGCTTTCTTTACCTGTTCCCCCCAAGGTAACACCTTGATAAATCAGCGCGTAGTTGCCGATAATTGCTGTTTCCCCAATTACTACTCCCATTCCGTGATCAATAAATACGCCTTTACCAATTGTAGCCCCTGGATGAATTTCTACACCTGTTAAAAACCGGGCAATGTGAGAAATCAAGCGGGGGAAAAAGGGAAGACCAAGACGACGCAACCAGTGTGCAAAGCGGTGAAACACTAGGGCTTGCAAACCTGGATAACAAAACAAAACCTCCAACCAATTCCGGGCTGCGGGGTCACGTTCAAAGATAATGCGAAAATCGGCACGGAGTCTAGAGAACATTGAGATAGTACCCTTGATAGCACAACAAGCTACTCTCCCATATTATCGTGACTTGGTAATTAAGTAGGTTGGCGTTGAAAATTTTCGTTATGGCAAGGCACTCATGCAAGAGGCAAGAGTGAAGAGGGTTTGGGCGATTTTACGTTTCTTTACACAGTTTGGTTTTATTGTGTTCACCTACTTAGGGTTTGCTGAATAAGTTTTCTATTAGACTTCCCCGGTAAAGATTGTAGAGACGTTCCATGGAACGTCTCTACAAGGGTTTCAAACGACGCACATTTAATTTTCGGAGATGTCTATTGAAGGGAGGCGACAGCAGATCCCCCTAAATCCCCCTTGGAAAGGGGGACTTTGAGGAATTTAGCCCCCTTTTGTAAGGGGGGTTGGGGGGATCTCGATTAACTCTGATACTTTTCAAACATCCTCTCAAAAACCTTGCACCTATTTTGAGACACCATTAGCCAAAACCTGGCACTTTTTTGTGGTAAAAATCCGCGAAACCCTTTGTTATTAGATGGTTTTAGGTTTATATGGCTAACGCCACGCTATCAGCAAGCCCTAATTAGGGCTTGCTGATTGGTCATAAAATCCTTATTTTTATAAGAATTACGCAAAATATCGCTCAACCCAACCTATGTTTTCTTAACTGAACTGTATTGCTATTCATCCTGTCTATCCTTTAATCGGTGGATATCCTGATTCTGACATTTAATGCAGTTGCCAGAATACTCCGCCTTTAAGTGTTCCTGGTTCGCTGCTATAACTGCTAACTGTCAGGGATTTTAAATTATCAAAAAGTGGCTTACCTAACACTTCTACAAGTTTAAGCAAAGGTAGTTGACGTTTGAGAATATCTTGACTATTTTCCCAGTCTAAATAAATATACCCTTGATTGGGTTGGGGAATTGTCGCAATACTGTTTTGAAATTGAGGATTTTCTAGGAGAGATTTTTGCTTTTGACTCAAAACAGTTTTCAGGGTTCTTAAGTCGGAACTGAAAATTTCATAGTTATCTAAGGTTGTATGCACTCCTTTAACTTTTGTGTCAACATCAATAGATGTGTTATTTTTACTTGTGGCTGTAATTTTTGTCCAAGCTGATATTTTTTGTTGATCTAAAGTTAGGGAACTAACATTAAAGCCACTTCTACTGGCAATATTATTTAAATGTGTGATTCCTGCTGCTAATTCTGGGGTTTTTTCGCTGACAAATAACCAATTAGGGGTTGTATTTTCCGCATTGGGTAATAAAGCTAAAGCGTATTCTCCCGTTACCCAATTGAAAATATCTGCGCTAAAGTTTAAATTCCAATGGTCTTGGATTGTTGCTAGGGGCTGTAGTAATCGAGCCGTACCATCTTGACTAGAACCGTAAATGCTTGCTGTTACTTGCTTCCACAGTTTTGCTACATCGCTATTATCTAATTTACTCAAATTTGTGCCGGCGATCGCTAAAGCTGTTGATTTTGGAATATACTGTAATGCTCCCACAGGTTGAGATAGTGGTAAATATGAAGGTAAAATCTGGGAATTTGTGAAAAATGTACTTTCTGTGAGCAACCCTTGGGAGTTGAAAACGAAAGAGAGAATTTGGCTATTATAAATTGATTCTGCTAATTCTAACCCTTGCCATTTACCAACTTCCGGTAAATTTAAGAAAGTTATAGCTACAGCATTTTTAGAGATTTGTTGAGTAGCTTTTTGATATTCTAGAGAACTAATTAAGTTTAAATCTGGAGCTTGTAAATTATTAATTGCTTCCTTGATCACTTGAGGATGATTAGCCAGCAAAACAAAATTATTAACAACCGCACCAGCTAAATCATTTTGGATTTTGGATTTTGGATTTTGGATATTTACCCCTGATGAATATTCAGTATTATCATAAATAACCTTGACACCTTTGTAACGTTCAATTCCTAAATTAGTCCCACTAAAAGCCCGTTGAGAAAATAACAACTCCAAAAACTCACGGCTTTTCTCTGGTTTTGCAGTGGCAAGTGCCATTAAATACCCAGTCTGTAGTCCGTTCTCTGGATCACGGTCTATATCTATAGTAGTTACAGCTAGGGTAATTTCATCACCCAACCAGGGTTTAATATCATCTTGATAATCTATATTACTTTTTGCCAGTAGACGATTTTTGAGTTGAGAAAATTCTCCTTTTGGTGCTATTTTCTGTAACCCGTCGGGATTGATCAATAATGAAACCATTGCTGGTGAGGACTTGGAGACAAATATAGCCGCAGCGGGTTGAGAGTTGTGAACTACAAGACTAACTGGACTTTTTTCCGCAAACCAGGAGAATTTAGCTAAACAAACTAGTACAAGCGTAATTATGCCAGCTATAAGGAAACCAAGTTTAATATTTTTTGTTAAGTGTTGACTGTTCACATTCTTTATATTTTCTAGCTTTTCTGCAAACATGAATAGTATAGGATTTTTTAGAAAAACTGCATGACAAATACATCATTTGATCAACCCTTTTCCGAAATTACTGTTGAGGAACTAGCCAAACGGCTTGAAAATAATGAAGAACCCCTTCAGTTAATAGATGTACGTGAACCCCAGGAAATTGCCATATCACGGCTAGATGGTTTTGTCAATCTTCCTTTAAGTGAATATGAGCAATGGAATCAACAAGTCCCTGTTCGCTTTGATGTCCATGCAGAAACTCTGGTTCTCTGTCATCATGGTATCCGTTCCGCTCAGATGTGCCAGTGGTTAGTTACTCAAGGATTTACAAATGTTAAAAATATTACGGGTGGCATTTCCGCTTATTCGATTTTAGTTGATCCTTCCGTGCCGCAATATTAGGGAACAGTAGGGGCGCAGGGCCTGCGCCCAAAATTCAGAAGGAATCAACAAAAAATTTCATCATCGTATCCCTTCCGCGTAGGGGCGCAGGGCCTGCGCCCAGAATTCAGAAGGAATCAACAAGATATTTCCATCCCTACCCTCTACTGGCGCGGTCAAAATTTTGATCAATAGAAAATAATATTTTGTGACTAAAACCACAACTTAGGTTGATAGACTATGAGATAATACTGAAACAGAGAGAAATTCATCTTCTTTTTGGATTTCAGCTATGTAGTAATAACAAATGCAGCAAATAAATGCTGAAAGTAAATTTTGTGTTCAATTAATACAATATAAGTATATAAT
>NZ_JADEWA010000143.1:0-11352 GCF_015207865.1 Dolichospermum sp. LEGE 00246 | reverse complement strand
ACCTCCCCTACCTCCCCTACCTCCCCTACCTCACTAATCATCTCCTTCCAAAGATTCACGGGAAAGCGACTCATAGGTGGGTCTAGGTGGTGTCCGTCGAGCAGCTTGATCTGCCATCAGGTCTACCTCCACATCCAAAGAACTACCATCTGCTTGAGTTTCTACCTTATGCACCGCAATATCTAAGCCCAAAGACTGCAACTCGCGCATCAATACCTTAAAGGATTCAGGAGTACCAGGACGGGGAATAGCTTTGCCTTTGACAATGGCATTCAGAGCCTCATTCCGTCCCTGCATATCATCGGACTTAACTGTTAACAACTCCTGCAAGGTATAAGCAGCACCGAAAGCCTCCAATGCCCAAACTTCCATTTCTCCAAATCTTTGCCCACCCTGTTGAGCCTTACCACCCAAAGGTTGCTGAGTCACCAGAGAGTAAGGACCTGTAGAACGAGCGTGAATCTTGTCATCAACCAAATGCACGAGTTTGAGCATATAGGCAACACCGACAGTAATCGCCCGGTCAAAGGGTTCGCCCGTGCGACCGTCATAGACCATGATTTTCCCCGCATTGTCGGGGTTATATACCCAATCCTTAGCAGTTTCGTCTCTGGCTTCTTGGAGTTTGCCGTGAACTAGGCGACGGGAAGTTTCTTCCCCGTACATTTCGTCGAAAGGGGTAATTTTGAACCTAACTCCCAAATTATGACCAGCCCAACCTAGCAAACATTCAAACACCTGACCGACGTTCATCCGGCTAGGTACACCCAAGGGATTGAGAACAATATCTACAGGTGAACCATCGGCTAAATAGGGCATATCTTCAGCAGGCAGAATCCGGGAAATGATCCCTTTGTTACCATGTCTCCCTGCCATTTTGTCACCCACTTGGATTTTGCGCTTTTGAGCTACATAAACCCGAACCACCATATTTGCCCCTGGTGGCAGTTCATCACCTTGTTCACGGGTGAATAACCGGACATCAACTACCCGACCTTTTTCACCATTGGGAACTCGCAGAGAGTTGTCGCGGACATCGCGGGCTTTTTCACCAAAGATAGCCCGGAGCAGTTTTTCTTCTGGGGGTTGGTCTGATTCACCTTTGGGAGTGACTTTACCAACGAGAATATCTCCAGCATCTACCCATGCGCCAATCCGAATAATCCCTTGTTCATCTAATTGTCTGAGGGCATCTTCACCGACGTTGGGAATTTCTCTGGTGATTTCCTCCGGTCCGAGTTTAGTTTGTCGCGCCTCAATTTCGTATTTTTCGATGTGAATTGAGGTATAAACATCTTCCTGCACCAAGCGCTCGGAAATGAGAATCGCATCTTCGTAGTTGTAACCTTCCCAAGGCATATAGGCGACAACGATGTTTTGTCCTAATGCCAGTTCTCCACCTTCTGTAGAGGAACCATCTGCCAATACCTGACCGGCAACGACTTTTTCGCCAATTCTCACCAATGGTTTCTGATTTAAGCAGGTATCTTGGTTAGAACGTTGGTATTTGGAAAGTTTGTATTTAAGTTCTTGCCCTTTTTCAATAACTTGACTACCACTGGCTGCGGACAATTGACCACTAGCGCGAACACGAATTTCTGTGGCATCAACATACACTACATCGCCATCTGTGCGGGAAACTATGACCATGCCGGAGTCTCTCGCAGCTTGAGCTTCCAAACCTGTTCCCACTAAGGGGCGTTCTGGTTTTAACAGGGGTACAGCTTGGCGTTGCATATTAGAACCCATTAGCGCTCGGTTAGCGTCGTCATGTTCCAAGAAGGGAATCATGCTGGTAGCTACTGAGACTATCTGGACTGGGGAAACTGCCACGTAATCCACTTGTTCAGGCCCGGTGGTTGTCCAGTCTTGGCGATAGCGAACTGGTACTTGTGGTCCTTTGATGTAACCGTTTTCATCTAGGGGAACGTCACCGGTGGCTGTGCGGAGGTCGTCTTCTTCGTCTGCTGTCATGTAGACGGGCGGAACATCAAATAAGACTTTGCCGTTTTCTACTGGTCTAAAGGGTGTTTCTAGAAAACCGTAGAGGTTAACGCGGGCATGGGTGGCTAATGAACCAATGAGTCCGGCGTTTGGTCCTTCTGGTGTTTCGATGGGACAAATCCGTCCGTAGTGGCTGGGGTGAATATCTCGAACTGCAAACCCGGCTCTTTCTCTGGTTAGACCACCTGGACCTAAGGCACTGAGGCGGCGTTTATGGGTCAATTCCGCTAGGGGGTTGGTTTGATCCATGAATTGACTTAGTTGGCTTGAACCAAAGAATTCTTTGATGGCTGCGACTAAGGGTTTGGGGTTAACTAGGGATGCGGGGGTGAGAACTTCAGCATCGGATACGGTCATCCGTTCTCGAATAATTCTTTCTAGGCGGTTTAACCCTACTCTGACTTGGTTTTGCAGTAATTCCCCAACGCTTCTGACTCGGCGATTTCCGAGGTGGTCAATGTCATCAATACTACCGATATCGTATTCTAGGTTAATCAGGTAATCAATGGCGGCGAGAATGTCCCCAGGGGTGAGGACGCGCATGGTGTCAGGGGCGGAAAGACGAAGTTTTTTGTTGAGTTTATAACGACCAACTTTTCCCAGGTCATAGCGTTTAGGATCAAAGAAGCGGGAATCTAAAAGCTGTTGTCCGCCTAAAACTGTAGGTGGTTCACCGGGACGAAGTTTTCGATATAATTCCATTAGGGCTTCTTCTTCGGAAAATTGCCCTTCTTTTTCGATGGTTTTTTGGAAGTATTCTGGATGGCGCAGGGCATCAAAAATTTCGTTGTCGGATAATCCCAGTGCTTTCAAAAGTACCTGGGCTGATAGTTTCCGGGTTTTATCTATCCGTACCCAAACTAGGTCATTACGATCTGTTTCAAATTTGAGCCATGCACCCCGGTTTGGAATTAAGCTGGCAGAATATGTACGTCGTCCGTTTTTATCAATTTCTGATTTATAGTAAACTCCAGGCGATCGCACAATCTGATTGACAATGACACGCTCGGCTCCATTAATGATAAATGTGCCTCTATCTGTCATCAAGGGCAGATCACCAATGAATACCTCTTGCTCTTTAATGTCTCCTGTTTCTTTGTTCAGTAGACGAGTAGGAACATACATTTGCACTGCATAGGTGCTGTCTCTCCGCTTGGATTCTTCAACGCTGTATTTAGGTTCTTTGAGTTTATAGTTATTACCTAAAAAGTGCAGTTCCAATTTGCCAGTGTAGTCTGTGATTGGACTAAAAGAATTCAGTTCTTCTATTAGCCCTTCTTCTAGAAACCAGCGAAAACTAGAACGCTGAATTTCAATCAAGTCGGGTAACAGAAAGGCGGATTCCATGTATTTGTCGTCGTTAGTCATGCCTTTACCTTTATCAACCTGGTTAAACTTTGAAGGAAGCCGATAGCTTGCATGGCGCAGCCATAGCTGCGAGTCTGCCATGAGGGCTTTGTGCTAGAATATGAGTCCAAAGGTATGAAGTCCATAAGCTTGACAATATTCGGCTGCTAGATTTTTGACTGATAGCGCAACAGTCGCGTTAGCCCTAAAATTTCTTTCTACTTCACACTTTTTCACCTTTTACACCTCACACTTGATCCTGGTTGTGGATTCCCAAAACCGGGGACTGACACCGGAGTAGGATTCGATAGGCAACGTTGTGTTTAAGGCTGCACTATGGATTTGATATTGCTATGATTGTCTGGAGTGGACAATTACTTTTAACGATTTTCTATAGGTTTGATATACCAAAGGATTGCCGTTTCTACCTTTTCAAGGTTTTTCCAGTGAAACCTTGGTTGCCAATGCTTGTGATCTATTGAGAGCATCCGTTTGTAGAGATTTAAGTGGATGGGCAGACAATGTTGGATTTTAGATCTGGGTCGCTTCGATTGATTAAGCGGGCTAAAACCACAAACTCTCAAACTGGCTAATATCGGGTTGATAACAGCACAAATTGAGTTTTAGGAGTTATTATCCTTCCTTTACCATTATGGCTTGACCTAAATGTTTTGGAGGGATTAATTTTAGCACATTTTTATCCTCCGTTTGATCTTATAAGTTAAATCAGTGCTAATGCTAAAGATTTGATGATCATTTATAATGATAGACCGAATAATCTACAGGCATTTTGGGTGGTTTTCTGGGCAATTTCTTCTATTGTTTCGGCTCGTAGTTTTGCTAGTGCTTCCGCTACATAGCGAACATAGGCTGGTTCATTGCGTTTTTCACCCCGTTTAGGTACGGGCGACAGAAATGGACAATCTGTTTCTATCAGCAAGCGATCGCTGTCCACCATAGCCGCGCTCGCTTGAATAGCTTGAGCATTCTTGAAGGTAACAGTGCCGCTGAAGCTAATATAAAAGCCTAAATCCAGAAACCATTGAGTTTCTTCTGGTGTCCCTCCCCAGCAGTGCATGACACCCCGTACTCTTTCTCCATGCAAGTCCCGCCATTTTTGCAGTACGTCTCTGACAGCAGGTGCAGCATCACGACAATGAATGATCACTGGTAAATTGAGTTCACAAGCGATCGCCAATTGTGATGCAAATACTTGATGTTGATGCTCATAGTTATCCGCTTTGTAAAAATCCAACCCCATTTCCCCAATGGCTACCACTTGGGAATGAGAACTGGCTAAAGACTTGATTTGGGTAGCTGTTTGCTGATCCCATTTATGAGCATCTAGAGGATGCAGCCCTACAGCAAAACTAAGTTCAGGAAACTGCTCTGCTATAGCTTGAATGCTCGCAAATTCCTGGGGGTGAACACAGGAGTGGACTAATCGCACTACTCCTGCTTCTTGCCACCGAGAACGCACGGCTGCTAAATCTGGCTGAAAGATGTCAAAGTTAATGTGTACGTGGGTATCTATAAGTTGCATGGCTTGTCGGTGAAAAATTTTAGATTTTGGATTTTAGATTTTAGATTGAGAATCTTTGGTACAAGCTCCGCCATGAGAGAGGGGAATTAATCCAAAATCACCAATCTAAAATCATCAGTCTCCACACTTGAGGGTAGAAGTAAATCCAAAATCAAAAATACTCGCTGCGTACGCTGCGCTAACGTAAATCCAAAATCTCTTGACCACTGAACTATTGACTAAGCGGTAAGGGTTTTGTGTTTATGAGCCAATCTTGACTTTTTTCTGGCTCCATTGTTGGGATGCAGTACGCCAGTTTTTACAGCTTTATCAATCTTGCTGTAAGCTTCGGACATTCTCGCTTCCACTTCCTGCTTGAGTTCTGTTGTCGGGTTGACAGCACAAGCTTCCACAGAACTAAAGTATTTTTTCATCAGCGTTCTCACGGCTGATTTATATGCTTTGTTACGCAGTCGGTTACGTTCTGCGATTTGTGCGCGTTTAAGAGCAGACTTTGTATTCGCCACAGTAATTCCAAAAAAGACTATTAATTATGTACACACACTACTAGGTTTAATAAATATAGCATTATTTTCGCTAATGTGATAGTTTCTGAAAAAAAATATTTTATTTGGGCGGAAAAGCTGATGCCTGGGCTTGAAAAAATAGATTAAAATGATTTACTGACAAAGAAACCAGATCAGTTCCCCAAATTCAGACTTCTGGAATATTAAATTTCTCAGGCTGTCTGAATTTTATAAAGTAGTATCAAAAAAATCCAGGTTAAGCTAGAGAAGAGAATTACATTCAGCTTGATCCCCTAAGACCGCAAAGCGGAAGTCGAAAGTTAAAAGTCAAAAGCCAAGAAGCTGATATTTTAGGCTTTTTAGCTGTTTTGAATGGTTGTTCTACTAACGCGATGTGGTCGTAGCAGGTAAAAAGCCCAAGTAGTTCTTGTTTTGCGAATATTGTAAAATTTGGTATTGTCATTACTCCATGCTGCGAATTATTACTCAGCAGGCAGACGTTAGATCAGAACTTCAACGAATCTGCGATCGCACCCAGGATGAACAGGTACTTCATAAAGAAGCAACAGTCCGCGAAGTGTTGCAAGCGGTGAAGCGCCAAGGGGACAAGGCTGTACTACATTATACAGCCGAATTTGATCACCAAATTCTCAAAGCAGAAGAACTCAAGGTAACAGGATCAGAACTGGATGCAGCCTACCAACAGGTATCCAAGGATTTGCTCCAGGCGATTCGACTAGCTTGCCAAAAAATAGAGGCTTTTCACAGTCAGCGTATCCCCAAAAGCTGGGTACAATTTGGCGATGATGAAGTAGTTTTAGGCAAACGCTACACCCCGGTAGATCGAGCAGGTTTATATATACCAGGCGGTCGGGCTTGTTATCCCAGTACAGTGTTAATGAATGCCATTCCCGCAAAAGTGGCAGGTGTCCCTCGTGTAGTGATGGTGACACCAGTTAGAGGCGGTAAAATGGTGAATCCTGCGGTTTTGGTAGCGGCCCAAGAAGCAGGAGTTCAGGAAATTTACCGTGTGGGGGGCGCTCAAGCCATCGCAGCTTTAGCCTATGGCACGGAAACTATCCCCAAAGTCAATGTGATTACCGGACCTGGTAATATTTATGTCACCTTGGCTAAAAAGTTAGTTTACGGAACTGTGGGCATTGATTCTTTAGCAGGACCGAGCGAAGTGCTGGTAATTGCTGATGAAACAGCTAATCCTGCTTATGTGGCGGCGGACTTGTTAGCTCAAGCAGAACATGATCCGATGGCGGCAGCGATTTTGCTGACAACGGATGCGGGGTTGGCGAAAAAAGTGCAAATGGCGGTGGAAAGACAATTGGTAGATCACCCGCGCCGGATAGATACGGAAAAGGCGATCGCCCATTATGGTTTAATTGTGGTGGTAGAATCCCTCACAGCAGCAGCCGAACTTTCCAACGAGTTTGCACCAGAACACCTAGAATTAGAAGTTGCCGATCCTTGGGCTTTAATTAACCAGATTCGCCATGCTGGGGCAATATTCCTGGGTAGTTCCACACCTGAAGCTGTAGGCGACTATTTGGCAGGTCCTAACCATACCTTACCTACTTCTGGCGCTGCCCGTTATGCTTCCGCTTTAGGGGTAGAAACATTTTTAAAACACTCAAGTATTATTCAATACTCACAAACTGCCTTGGAAAAAGTGGCATCTGCCATTGACATCTTAGCAACTACAGAAGGTCTACCTTCCCATGCTGATTCCGTTAAACTCAGAGTAGAGGATTGAGCGGGAATTTTAGATTTTAGATTTTAGATTTTAGAGTAAAAAAATTTGGCACAATCCCCGTCCTGAAGGATGGAAAAATACTCGCTGCGTATGCTTCGCTAACGTCAGTCCCAAATCCAAAATTTTCGGGCTTCTACACTTGAGGGTAGAGTCAATCCAAAATCCAAAATCGTAAATCCAAAATCGAGTGATAGTCCTTCAAATAAATTTAAAATGCGAACAATTGCGGAAATTAATGAGAAAATCAGCCGAAAACGGGCGGTAGTCTGGACGGTTGAAGAGTTAAAAGCGCGAGTTGCCGAAATTGGTGTTGCTAAAACCGCTAAAGAAGTAGATGTAATTACCACTGGCACATTTGAGCCGATGGAATCAAGTGGTGCAATTATTAACTTAGGACATACTGACCCACCGATTAAAATTCGGCGTTGCTGGTTGGACGGAGTTCCAGCTTATGCTGGTTTTGGGGCGGTAGATTTATACTTGGGTGCTAGTTGTCCAGTTGATTCCCTAGATGGGGAAGAAGTGCGGGAACGTGGTGGTGGTCATGTAATTGAGGATTTAATTGCCGGTAAATCTATCCAAGTTCGCGCTATGGGACAAGTTACCGATTGCTACCCTAGAGCCACATTTGAAACCACCGTTACCCGTGATACTATCAATCAGTTTTATTTATTTAACCCGCGCAATCTTTATCAAAATTTTATTGTTGGGGTGAATGGAGGCGATCGCCCACTGCATACCTACTTAGGACCATTACAACCCCGCGTGGGGAATGCAGTCTATTCTAACCCTGGTTCACTGTCACCCCTCCTCAATGATCCCGATTTACAACTTGTGGGGATTGGGACGAGGATCTTTCTCGCTGGGGGTATTGGTTATGTAGCTTGGGAAGGGACACAACATTTTCCCTTGCAAAAGCGTTTAGAAAATCGGACACCTATTGGACCATCGGCAACTTTAGCGTTAATTGGTGATGCTAAACAAATGGACGCGCGATGGATACGAGGTTGTTATTTTAAAAGCTATGGACCATCTTTAATGATGGGTGTAGGTGTACCATTGCCAGTTTTAAATACTGGTGTGGTAGAACGCTGTGCTGTCCAAGACAAAGACTTAGTAGCACCAATTGTAGATTTTTCAATTCCTCGTCGTGTCCGTCCTACTTTCGGTTTAGTGAGTTACGCTCAACTTAAATCTGGACGGATCACTATTGAAGGCAGGACGGTACGAGTAGCCTCTTTAGCCAGTTTGTTTCTTTCCCGACAAGTAGCCCAAGAGTTAAAACAATGGATTACTGAAGGGAAATTTACTCTCACTGAACCAGTAGCCCCAATTCCTATGGAGCGTTCTTTTTTACCTCAAGACCGTTGGACGGAATTTTAAGATGAGGAATTCAGGAGGTAGGGGCGCAGGTCCTGCGCCCATTCAGGAGTATAGCTAACGCCACGCTACGCTATCAGGAGTTCAGGAGTTCAGGAGTTCAGGATTCAGGAGTTCAGGAGAAAGAAAATTATCCACTGACAACTGACAACTGACAACTGACAACTGACTAATTACCTAATCCCCGGGTTTAGGCTTTTTAACTGGCTTAGGAGTGGGGGTTTTTGGCACAGGTTTGGTGATGACTGTGGTGGCGGCATCACCTGCTGCCTTTCTAATGGGACGTGGGGCTTCTCCATTGCGTCTGGGAGGGAATGGCTTTCTACCACCACCGACACCACGAGGCGCTCCTTTGAAGGGTGGTCGGCGTTTTTTGGGTAAATCGGCGATCGCTTCGGCATTAACTACTACTAATGCGTCAGCTTCCCGTTTAACATTGAAGTCCCAGAACTTACCCACAGCTTTAGTGGTTAATACGCCCTTGAGTTTCAACTTAAAATATTTAGCTTTATCAGTAGGTTTACGGGGAGCTTGTTTGATTTTCACAACCAAACTCTTTTCGTCAAAGGACTGGTAAACTACCTCACCACGCACAGAAAAACCACCATCAGGAACTGCTGATGAGGGTTTTGGATGAATGCTTAACGCTACGCTACCGTTATCAGAAACTGCTGTCGAATCTGTACCAGCTTCATCTAGTTCATATTTCGCCAGATTTTCTGGTTCCCAAACACCAACAATTTGCAGGTGCAATGCGTCATTTTCTTGTCTAGTGCGGGGATAAACTACCCATAGATGTTCTTTTTCTAGGTCTAAGTGATTTTTGACTAAGCTCATAATCCGACCTAAGAGGACGGCATTAAGTTCAACCCCATCTTTTGTGATTAATGTTCCTTGGGTAAACTGTTCATCACTAGCATGGTAACACCCGCGAATTAACCCAATAGCTCGGTATTGAGTCGGTTCGCTAGGAGGTGGAATTGGTTGTTCTCGATTAGCCAAATGTCCATTAGAGTCAGGTTTGCTAGAGTCAGTGAGAGAACTTTCCAGTTTAGAGGATTGGTCTGCTAATGTATTAGCACTAACAGGGGATTCAATCTCTTTTATGCCTTGGTTAGAGGCTGTGAAATTTGCGGATTCAGAAGACGGCATCAGGTCGGAATTCATAAAAACTCCTTGCGGCACAAGACATACCCCATTGTGGGATTTAATAAAGACAAAGGAAAAGAGCCAGTATGTAGCTGATTAAAGTATATTTCTTTTTAACCTGGCTACTCGCTTAATGCTCTGTACGAAAATCAAGACGCAGAATCCCACATTTATACACTAAATGTGCAATTTAGCGGCTTTAATCCAGTTATGGCTTACGCCAAGCTACGCTATCGGAAGCATAGCATAGCGATAATTCGGACGGGTCTTCCTAAAGTCATCACTTACTTTAGCAGGATAGATATTTATTTGTTATAAAATTCACAGACAAATGACCGTATTCCGCAAAGTTTTGGAAATTTTTAACTTTGCTATTAATTTCATTACCATTGAGGAGCAGAATAATATTGTGTCTGAATCGCGTAATCGCTGGATAGTTAGGGTAGTGTTAGCTTTCGCTGTTGTTGCTTTTGTAGGGGTTTCTATTATACCCATCCTTACAGCGATTAATAAACCCCAATCATCACCACAAAGTCAGCCCACTGCTGACCCTAAAATATCTTCATCGGAGCAAAAGTCAAAACTGGAAGATCAAGTTCGGGGTTATGAATTAGTTTTACAGAAAGATACAGAAAATCAAACTGCACTCAAGGGACTTTTACAAGCACGTCTCAGTTTGTTGAGTCAAAAAAGCCGAGGGGAAGTGAAACCAGCAGATATTCAAGCTGTGATTGAACCTTTGGAAAAACTCGCTAAACTCAATCCCCAACAGTCAGAGTATGGGGTTTTATTAGCACAAGCTAAACAACAAATTGGCGATAAGGAGGGGGCTGCTCAAACTTACCGGACTATTTTAACTACAAAACCGGGAGATTTAAAGGCTTTGCAGGGGATGGTGAATTTGCAATTAAGTGAAAAACGTCCAGAAGCGGCTATTGGCTTATTACAAGAAAGTTTGTCCGCTGCTACTCAAGCTAATACTATTCAACCAGGAAGTGTGGATGTGGTTGCTGTGCAAGTGCTTTTGGGTAGTGTCTACGCTTTTCAAAAGAATGATGATAAAGCTATCTCTGCTTATGATCAAGCGATTAAGAAAGATTCTCAAGATTTTCGCCCCGTTTTAGCAAAGGCTATGCTATTTAAAGAACAAGGTAAGCTTGATGAAGCAAAACCTTTATTTGATAGTGCGACGGCTTTAGCACCGGCTCAGTATAAGGACGAGATTAATAAGGCTGGAGCGGTTTCTGAGCCTACTCCTACGTCTTCACCGACGGAATCACCTACACCTACACCTACTCCGTAAGAGGATGTTTGAAAAGTTTTAAATGTATAAATTGACCCCTCTGGTAAACCTCTCCAGTATTAAATGTTATTCCTTTTCCCTCTCCTAAAAGGAGAGGGTTAGGGAGAGGTGCGGGGAGAGGCTTTAAAAACCCCATTCCAACTAACAAAAGTTTTTCCGCTTCCCTCCCCTACAAGGGGCTACGGTGTACACACATCCTTCCTTACACTAGGTTTTCAGCCATAACAAAGGATGTATTCTCAATCCAGTCCCCCTCCTCGCTTGCGGGGAGGGGCTAGGGGTGGGGTTTTATGGCAACCAACAAACAATTTCTTACTTGTGTGTACACCGTAGCCTACAAGGGGAGGGTCAGGGA
>NZ_JADEWA010000142.1:0-11387 GCF_015207865.1 Dolichospermum sp. LEGE 00246 | reverse complement strand
TAAGAGACAGCCCCCCACCTCCCCTCACCCGTCATTTTCAGGTTGACAGACTACTAGCCATTACCTCTTGCCTTTTGCCAAAAAAAATAATCAGACTACAATTTTTGTAAACTTAATGTTTATGATTCTTTAGAGAGGATTTTGAAATCAATGGCTCAAAATCTACAACATGGAAGCACCTTTTGAAATCACCCTCCAGATGGTGATCACTGTTTTTGCAGGCATTAGCGCCCAGGTAATGGCTGCATATTTCAAATTACCTAGCATCGTGTTACTACTCTTATTAGGCATCCTGTTAGGTAAAGACGGGCTGGGAATATTGCAACCCCATTTACTAGGAACAGGATTAGAAGTGATTGTTTCCCTAGCAACAGCAATCATTTTGTTTGAAGGAGGACTCAAATTAGATCGACAGGAGTTAGGCAAAGTTTCCCTCAGTCTCCAGTTACTCGTCACCTTGGGAACTCTGATCACCCTACTAGGGGGAAGTCTTGCCGCACACTGGCTAGGGGAGTTTCCCTGGAATATAGCAGTGCTGTATGCGTCCATTGTTGTTGTCACCGGACCGACCGTAATTGGTCCTTTAATTCAACAAATAAACGTAGATAGACAAGTTGCAACGCTATTAGAAGGCGAAGGAATTTTAATAGATCCCGTGGGAGCTATCCTGGCTTACGTTGTCTTGGATACAATTTTAAACGGTGATACAGACCCAATTAATGCCATTATTGGTCTAATTTTACGTTTCACTGTGGGTGCGGGTATTGGTGGCGTTGGTGGATATTTAATGAGTTGGATGTTCAAACGCGCCAATTTCATCTCTTTTGAACTGAAAAATCTGGTTGTACTGGCAGTTTTATGGGTGTTATTTGCCCTAGCGCAAATGATTCGCTCTGAATCAGGAATCATGACCACAGTAGTAGCAGGTGCGGTATTTGCTAACTCTTCAGTTCCCGAAGAGCGGTTATTGCGAAGCTTTAAAAATCAACTGACAATTCTCAGCGTTTCTGTATTATTCATCCTCCTAGCGGCTGATTTATCCATTGCCAGTGTCTTGGCTTTAGGTTGGGGGAGTTTATTCACCGTTTTGGTGTTAATGTTTGTGGTTCGCCCCATTAACATTATTTTGTGTACTTGGAATAGTGATCTAAATTGGCGACAGAAACTATTTTTAAGTTGGGTTGCACCCAGAGGCATAGTTTCCGCCTCTGTAGCGTCTTTATTTGCGATTTTACTGACCCAGAGGGGCGTTAATGGTGGTGATTCGATTAAAGCCTTAGTCTTTTTGACAATTATCATGACAGTTTTTTGTCAAGGTTTAACCGCTGGCTGGTTGGTTAAATGGTTGCGAATTACTTCTAAAGATGCAACTGGGGCGGTAATTGTCGGCTGTAATCCCCTGGGTTTATTAATTGCCCGCTTTTTTCAAGAACGGGGAGAAAGTGTAGTGATGATTGATACTGACCCGGAACGTTTAGCCCAAGCTGAAGCCCAAAATCTGCGAGTGATTGCTAGTAGTGCTTTAGATGGGGAAATACTGGAAGAAGCTGGTATTGGTTCGCTGGGGACTTTTTTAGCTATTACTAGCAATGGTGAAGTGAATTTTGTCTTAGCTCAACGGGCTGCTGAGGAATTTAATCCTCCCCGGGTTTTAGCTATATTTCCCCATCATCCCCAAGGTTCTCCCTTGGTTAATAGTAAGGTTGAGCAAGCCTTTGTCTCTGATTTCCCGGTAAAAACTTGGAATGAATATTTGATAAATGGACAGGTGAAATTAGGAACAACTACATTAAATGCGGCGGAATTTGACTCTCAACATGAACATATCCAAGAAAAAATTCGAGAGGGGATCTTAGTACCACTATTGTTAGAACGAGAAGAACGGTTACAGGTGATGTCTGCAAGCCAACAGTGGGAAATAGGCGATCGCATTATCTATCTATTATATGATGCCCGTCCTAATTTGTTAAAACTTCTCTCTGGTGCTAGTCAATCTACACCCCTAACTATGGAAACATTGGCAGAAGTTGAGGAAGTAAGAGTTAAAGAAGCTTAGATTTTTGGCAAATATGAATATGTCAGGCTTCGCCCCGCTTCGCTCCGCTTTGCTAACACGCAAAGGCGCAAAGGCGCAAAGAATCAAGGTTAAATTTTCAATTTATCCCCATAATCTTCTTCCTGCTTTCCCCTCCAATCTTTTATGGGTATCTTTTAGCAAAGTAGGAATATCTAAATTTTCTGGACATTTGGGCAAACAATCACCACATTCTGTACAACGGTTAGCTTTCATTCCTGGAAACCAATGACCGGCATTTTCAAACATTCCATAACGATATTTACCATAATCTGTCATATCATAAGCTACGGCTAGATTTCGTAATCTTAAAACTTCGGGAATATGAATATTTTCCGGGCAAGGTAAGCAGGCATAACATTGACTACATTTATCGGTTAATAACACATTATTTTGCTGATTTTCTAATTTTTCAAAAATATCAATTTCGGCTTTTGTTAATTCATTTTTCTTCTCAAAAAGTTCTGGAGATATTACTAATTCTTCCTGGTTTGCCGGTCCTATACTCAAAGTATGAATGTGGTTATCACTCAGCAAAAACCGATAATTTAAGTCTAATGGTGTCAATGGGTGACAAAGTTCCTTTAAAGTTTGGGGTGGAGTATATAATTTTCCGCCCTTATCCGCAGGAGAAATAATAAAAACGCCCATATCTTTCTCTTTTGCTAACTTAATAGCGGGGGCATTATGTTGAAAAAAATAGTAATAATGGAGATTAACAAATTCAAAAAGATTTGTATTTATCGCTGCTAAAATTACATCTAATGAACCGTGAGTAGAAAACCCAAGATGTCGCACTCTCCCATCATTAATAGCTTCCTCAACAGCTTGCATACAGCCATTTTTAGCTTGTACCCATTCTAAATGTTGCCAAGTATTTAATCCATGAATTCCTAAACAATCCAGATAATCTAAATTCAAGCGATTTAAAGATTCATCAATATACCGACGCATAGAATCAGCATCAGGTGTTGGGGGAATTTTGGTAGTAATGTGAATTTGACTGCGAGGTACTGATAAACCAGCTTTTATAGCCTTACCTAAATATGCTTCACTGTCACCGTAACCTCTAGCAGTTTCTAAATGATTAATTCCTAAAGATAAAGCTTTTTCCAGAAGTTGTTGGACATTCTCCCTATCAATTAAACAGCGCATTGTTCCCAAAGAAAAAACAGAAAGATATAAATTAGTTTTACCAAACCGACGATATTGCATATAGTAACGTAAGTTGCTAGTTAGAGAAATTGTCAGAATCAGGATGTCCAGGATTTAAGGATGTACAGGATGAGAACTGGAATTTTATCACCTATTACCAGCCTCAACTAGATAACTATACTCAAAACGGCTAGTACCGCAAGGCGGAAGTCAAAAGTCAAAAGTCAAAAGTCAAAATGAAGACAGTATAGGCTTTTGGAGGATTTAGAATGGTTGGTTTATTTACGCCGTTTTGTACTAGAAGCTGGACTTTTTTATCATACAAACTTTTTTATAACAAGTTCAAAGCCTCTCCCCGTTGCGGGGAGAGGTTTGGAGAGGGGTTTCATATTTAGTTAAACTATGAACCGTTTTCAGATAAGTAATTGGACAAAAATATTTACAGTCATTGCGAGCGAAGGGAAGCAATCACAACCCTTAGAATTGCTTCATTTCACTTCGTTCCATATGGCTAACGCCACGCTGCGCTAACGCAATGACATTGTGTAATTAATTCTATATCACTACTTAGCAACTTGAGTTAGTAGGTAACAAAGCAACAATTATTTATCTGTTTAATCCGTAAAAATAGCACAGAAAGCTGATTTCTGTGCATAACCGGGAAACGCTATAATTAACCTGGAGGCCAGGACATAGGACGACGACCAAGGATGTGTATATGTAGATGATGGACTGTTTGACCGCCATCAGCGCCAGTATTCATAACGACTCGATAACCGTTTTCTAGTCCCGCTGCTGCTGCAACTTTCTGGACTGTTAATAATAGATGTCCTAAAAGTGCTGCGTCTTCAGGTTCTGCGGTAGCTAGACTAACTATGGGTTTTTTGGGAATAACGAGGATATGAACTGGTGCTTGGGGGTTAACATCTGTAAAGGCTAGGGCTAAATCGTCTTCATAAACAATATTCGCGGGAATTTCTTTACGAATGATTTTACTGAAAATGGTTTCTGTGTTCGGACTCATGCAGTTTTTACTTACTCATCTGTTAAAGATTTTAAGCGATCGCTCGAACAAGCGATAAAAAGTTAAGATGGTATGTAGTTAGTGCATCTATAGTTTTATGGCCAAACCTGCGGATGTTAGTACCAAACGCTTAATTAGTCTTGCACCCAATAATTGGGTAAAATGGGTAACGCAAATCCCAGATGTGGTTGCTGGGGAAATTCTCAATTCTGAATTTCAATGGATTAGTAGAGAAAGTGATGTCCTTATCCGTGCTGAAAGTAAAGAATATGGGCAATTTATGGTTCTTAATGAATTGCAATTGCGGTACAAATCAGAACTGCCGCGAAGGATGCGAGCTTATACAGGATTAGCTGAAGAAAAATATAAATTACCCACATATCCTGTATTAATTAACATTCTCAAAACAGGTGATGCTGAAATCCCCACGCGATTTGAATCTAATCTTGCTGGTTTACAAGTTCGTCAAGATTACCGTGTAATTAACCTGTGGGAAGTAGATGTTAACATTGCCTTAGAACAACCTTTAGCATCTTTACTGCCTTTTGTGCCGATTCTCAAAGGTGGTGAAGATGAATCTATAATTCGGGAAGCATTGCGTTTATTGCAAGCTGATGAACAATTAAATCAACTAGAAACGGTTCTTGCTTTTTTTGCTACGTTTGTATTAGATAGTTCCTTAGTTCAAGAAATTATGAGGTGGGATATGACAGTTTTACGCGAATCACCTTGGTATCAGGAAATATTGCAACAAGGAATGCAACAAGGTGAACAACAAGGAGAAAGAAAAGACAGACTCTCTAGCATTGAGTTATGTTTAGAAGTAAAATTTGGTAATGAAGGATTAAGATTCATACCGAAAATATCACAAATATCTGATCTTGAGACACTAAAAACAATTCAACGTTCAATCCTCACGGTTGAAAGTTTAGAGGAATTAAGAGGATGTTTGAAAAGTTTTTAATGTATAAATAAACCCCTCTGGTAAACCTCTCCCCGCACCTCTCCCTAACCCTCTCCTAAGAGGAGAGGGAAGCAGAAAAACTTTTTTTAGCTGGAAGGGGGGTTTCAAAGCAGCAATTCTCATTTTAAGGTTTCATGACATTTTAATCCTTACATTCTTATGGTTTTACAATTCTTAACGAATCCGGCGATGTGCCTCCGGCAAAGTCAGAATCGCGGATTATAGGGATTAAAAGATGGGGCGGATTAGGTTGTTTGCTATGATAAAAGTTACTAAAATCCGTGAAATCAGCGCAATCCGTCTAATCCGTGATTCAGACCAATATTACCAGCTTGAAAAATCTGTTGGGCAGTCAAACTCAAATCTGGAAAAGTTGGTGATATGATCTTTTCATCATTTCTAAACTGCCTTACTTGATACTCACCTTCAATTAATAAGTAAATAGATATAGTAGGTTGTTTAGGACTACCTATATAACGAATACCTCCTAAAGCTAAATAATCAATAATCCAATATTCAGGAATGCCAATCTCTTCATAATCTCGTAATTTAGTTAAGTAGTCATCACGCCAATTTGTACTAACAACCTCAACAATTAAGGGAATAGAAGCAGCTTGAGTTACAGTTGATTGTTTTTGCCACAGAGGTTCATTGACTAAATTAGTTTTGTTTAATAATAGAATATCTGGTACATAACCTGATTCGCTTTTAGGTGGTTTGACTAATGCTTGCTTGGGAATGGAATAAGATAACTTCAGTCTTTTGTATTCAGTTACTAATTCTTCTATCAAGAATCCTATGACATCTTCATGTGGTCCTGTTGGTTGTGACATTTCCACAATTACTCCATTATGCAGTTCATAGGGTTCTCCATCTGGTTTCCAGTCTGCAAATTCTGCAAAGGTTACTGGTTTTTGTAAAACTTGAACCATGATTTATATACCTTAACTTCACCGTTATGGTTGATTTAATTATACTTGATAGAAAATGAATTATCCCAACTATCAACACCAGGGCATCACATCATCTAAGCTCAGTTGCAGGGAGTGTAAAAGAGGCTTAACGGGTGACAATGCGGCTAAACAGCTTATTTCATAAGGGATAGAGCCTGAAAGCCCCGTTGAAAAAAGAGGCGTTTATGTGTTCAGTAACTTTATTTACTTATTCTGGAATATATGTAAATGTTTAAGTAAGTAGGTGAACACAATAAAACCAAACTGTGTAAAGAAATGTAAAATCGCCCAAACCCTCTTCACTCTTGCCTCTTGCCTTTTGCCTTGCCATAACGACAATTTTCAACACCAACCTACTTAATTGGACAAAAATATTTACAGTCATTGCGAGCGAAGGGAAGCAATCACAACCCTTGCGAACTGCTTGCAGCAGCGCTTCGCTATCGCTTCATTTCACTTCGTTTCATATGGCTAACGCCACGCAACGCTTACGCAATGACATTGTGTAATTAATTCTGTCTCACTACTTATTTGTAATCAATGCAGCTAAATAAAATTGGAGGTTGCTAGTAATTTAATTAGTGGTGGTTCTAGTCTAACCACTATCCTGCCCTTTGGGGCTTTAGGACTATCCCTAGCCGCCAGTAGTGAATCAGGAATACCGGGGGCTGCGGCTGCTCTGACTTATAGCTATTCTCGTCGTAATATCGGTTTTGGTGGTTCGGTGCGGCTGTTGAGTGACCGATATGCTAATTTAAGTTTGACAGCATTAGATGACAGAGCCAAGTTAGAAAATAATGCTTTTATTTCTATATCTCCTACCCGTAATTTAAGCTTAGGTTTGCAGTATGCGTCCTCTGACTTCCGTGACAAAGGACAGAATAACCGTCTAGGTTTCACTAGTAGTTTGCGTCTCAATTCCCGTGCAGATTTATCTATAAATCTCACCCAGTCTAACCAACCTACACAACCAACCACAAATGCACTATTTATCGGTTTCAATTATACTTTAGGTAATGCTAGAGCCAGTATTAATCGGCAAAATACCAATGGTAAAACTGCAATTAACTCCACTGTATCTGTGCAGAAATCTCCACCGACTGGTAATGGCTTGGGCTACCGTCTTCAGGTTAACCCCAACGGGGAAAAAATTCCCGCCAATGGTAGTATCCAGTATCGCGCTCCCTTTGGTGTTTATGAGTTAAACCTCAACCGCAGTAATGGTACAAATAGTGGCTCTGTTAATGTCTCTGGTAGTATTATCGGCATAGGGAATAATGTCTTCTTTGCCCCTCCTGTTACCCAAAGCTTTGCAATCATGCAAGTTCCAGGGGTGAGGGGTGTGCGTGGTTACAGTAATAATCAGGAAGTTGGACGCACTGGTTCTCAGGGTAATTTAATGATTACTAATCTGCGCCCTTACAATGGGAATAATTTGAAAATCCAAGATGAGGATATTCCTTTAAACTACAAAATTGATGCTAATGAAAAAGTAATTACCCCACCTTTTCGAGGTGGGGCGGTTGTGCGTTTTTCTGTGCAACTAATTCAGAGTCTTGTCGGTACTTTGTCGGTAGAAACATCAGGAAAAACTGTAATTCCGTCCTATGGTCAGTTAAATATAACTGTGAATAATCAAATTATTAACTCACCTATTGGTAAGGAAGGAGATTTTTATTTAGACAGTGTTGCTCCGGGAAAATATGCAGCTAATGTGGACTATGAAGGAGGTATTTGTTATTTTCAGCTAACTATTCCCCAGTCTCAGGAACAAATGGTTAATTTAGGTAATTTAAAGTGTATCATTCCTTAGGGATCACCAAAAAATAAATTACCCAATTTTGTGGGATGGGCATCCTGCCTGTCCTTGGTAATTAGCGGGCAATTCGTCCCGCACCACAAGAAACTTTTGGGGATTTTTTTAATTGGAAGTCCCTTGGAGGTTGTTTTAAAAGTTTTTAATAACATTTTTATTCAGTGATTTCACTCATTGTTAATTTACCTAAAAATCTGCTTTGATATCCTCAAGGTTTATTCATATAGAAAAATGCTGGCAAGAGTTTGGAGTGCATCTATCATCGGGATTGACGCTGTAAAAGTGGGTGTGGAAGTTGATGTTTCCGGTGGTTTACCGGGAATTGTGATTTTAGGTTTACCAGATTCGGCTATTCAAGAATCTAAAGAACGGGTAAAAGCCACTTTGAAAAATGCAGGTTTTGCCTTTCCTATACGGAAGATTGTCATTAACCTAACTCCCGCAGATTTAAGAAAGGAAGGACCTGCTTTTGATTTACCAATTAGTGTGGGTATTTTAGCAGCTTCTGAACAAGTTAATGCCGATTTGTTGGGAGATTTTTTATTTTTAGGTGAAGTTTCTCTAGATGGTAGTTTGCGTCCGGTTGCTGGTGTTCTTCCTATTGCTGCAACTGCAAAAAAAATGGGAATTACAGGTTTAGTTGTTCCTATTGATAATGCCCAAGAAGCTGCTGTTGTTGAAGGTTTAACGGTTTATGGTTGCAAAGATGTTGCTGATGTAGTGGACTTATTAAATAATCCTCAAAAATACCAACCTGTCCAGTTAAATCAAACAATTGAAACTTCCCAGTCAACATCTTTGAATTTAGCAGATCTACAGGATGTCAAAGGACAAGCGCACGCCCGCAGGGCTTTAGAAATTGCGGCTGCGGGGGGACACAATTTAATTTTTGTTGGACCACCAGGAAGCGGAAAAACGATGTTAGCAAGGCGGTTATCGGGAATTTTACCACCTTTAAGTTTTCCTGAATCTTTGGAAGTAACACGCATTCATTCTGTGGCTGGATTGTTGAAAAATCGGGGTTCTTTAGTTAGAGAAAGACCTTTTCGGAGTCCCCACCATTCTGCATCGGGTCCATCTTTGGTTGGTGGTGGCACTTTTCCCCGTCCTGGCGAAATTTCATTATCTCACAGAGGTGTACTTTTTTTAGATGAATTAACGGAATTTAAAAGAGATGTTTTGGAGTTTTTGCGTCAACCGTTAGAAGATGGTTTTGTGACTATTTCTCGAACTAAACAATCCGTGACTTTTCCCGCACAATTTACATTAGTAGCCAGTACAAATCCCTGTCCTTGTGGTTATTATGGTGATACAATTCAAGGCTGTACTTGTTCACCTCGACAACGGGAACAATATTGGGCAAAATTATCTGGACCATTAATGGATAGAATTGATTTACAAGTAGCGGTAAATCGGTTGAAACCCGAAGAAATTACCCAACAACCAACAGGAGAAGCATCGAAATCTGTAGCCGAACGAGTGGAAAAAGCTAGAGAAAAAGCTGTAATTCGGTTTCAAAAAGAAGAAAATTTACAATGTAATGCCCAAATGCAAAGTCGTCATTTACAAAAATGGTGTAAATTAGATGATGCTAGTCGGACTTTATTAGAAGCTGCAATTAGGAAATTAGGCTTATCTGCAAGAGCGAGCGATCGCATTCTTAAAGTATCCCGAACTATAGCAGATTTAGCAGGAGATGAAAACCTCAAAACCCACCACGTAGCCGAAGCAATTCAATATCGGACAATTGATAGAATGCAGTAATCAATTAGAAAAATATGAATAATAAAATGCTATATCATATTGGTTTTAGCAAAGCAGATTTAGGTGAATTTCCTCCCGAAATTGCTTTATTATCAGGTGATCCCCAGCGGGCTAATTTTATCGCCCAAACTCATTTACAAAATGTGCAGTTACTATCAGAAAATCGGGGACTGCATAGCTATTTAGGCGATTTACCCAATGGAAAAAAGATTTTATCTGCTACTAGTGGTATGGGTGCGCCTTCTTTGAGTATTGTTGTCAATGAGTTAGTACAAGTAGGAATTCAAAAAATTATTCGCATTGGTACTTGTGGCTCAATTCAACCATATATATCTGTTGGGAGTATTGTTATTAGTAAGGGAGCTTTGTGTCGTCAAGGTGCAGCTAATGATATTGCACCTGTAGAGTATCCAGCCACAGCAGATCCTTTTCTCACAGTAGCTTTAGTGAAAGCAGCACAAGAATTAAAAATTGAGCATTATTTAGGAATTACAGCATCAGTTGATACCTTTTATGAAGGACAAGAACGGACTGATTCAGCTAATCCTTATTTAATCCGATCTCTTAATGGAATTACCGAAGAATATCGCCGCTTAAATATTTTGAATTACGAAATGGAAGCAGGAATGTTATTCAAAATGGCAGGTGTTTATAACTTTGCCGCTGCGGCTGTTTGTGCTGTCGTGGCTCAACGTACAATGTCAGAAGATGTTATTTTATCAAAAAAGGATTTAGCTATCAACAATGCCATTTTAACTGCTATCTGTGCGGCTGCAAATATCTAGTTAAGCATCTTTAGGCAAATTATTGGGGTCAATTCCCTGCGATCGCAAATAAGCTATTAGCCGTTCTTTTTCCTCCCGTTCTTGTTCCGCCCGTTGATGTTCCTGTTCCGCCCGTTGACGTTCCTGTTCCGCCCTTTGGCGTTCCTGTTCAATCAATTCCACAGCCCAAGGTAACAAATTACCTGATTGATCCCACCATCTTAACCAATACCCAGAACGACCTTCCTTTTCCCCTCGCCAAGTTCCTAAAAACAGTCCCATTGCGTCAATCCAATGACGACCATTCTCATCTGGTTGTTTTAATTCATAACGTCCATTTTCCAGTTGATAATATTCTAATAATCCCCCATTTGGCTCAAATATGATGTAAATGGCAACTTGTAAAATTTGTTCGTAAAAAAACCATTTTCCCGGCGGATAGGTACGCTTAACTGAATATTCTCCACCGTCTTTATCTGATAAAAACTCCATCACTACAGCAGGTATATCCCCTTCCAAATTGGGTGTATAGCTTTTCCGTTCTGCTAATATCTCTTTAACAGAAGGCACATATACCCAATCAGGTGCTTTAGCCACAAATTGCTCATTTAATGTGGCACACAGCCCGAAATTGGCAGCGATTAACATCTGTGGTTGAATAAATCCACTGATTTCTAAACTTTCCCGCAAAGCCCCCGCTAAAAGTGGCTGTCCTGTATTTTCCACTGGTTCATCCTCTAACTGAAAATCATCGGGTAAGGCTTCCCAAGAGATGACCAGTCCAGTCTGTGATTTGATTTCACTGAGTAGGGTTGCCATAAACGCCACCTTTGGTTGATTTATTTTTATTGTATCCTAACTGTCTCTTATACA
>NZ_JADEWA010000141.1:0-11391 GCF_015207865.1 Dolichospermum sp. LEGE 00246 | reverse complement strand
GTATAATTTCCCCATCTATATATTCGTTTTTAAATTCTGATTTTTCTTCTAGTTCTAAATATTCTTCTGGAGTGTAATATTTGCTGGATGTTTGAATTTGCATATCAACCTCATATTTTTAATATCAATTACCCAGGATAATGCTTGGCTAAAAATTCTTGTGCTTCCGCTTTATCCTTAATTATACCATCTACAGTCGCAGTCAATAAATCATCAAGCATTTGCTTATATTGAGGACTAGGTTTATAACCCAATTGTTTTAAATCATTTCCATTTAATAACGGTTGAATATTTCCCCAATTTGTTAAATATTGCCAAATCCGTCTTCTGATTTTGCGGGGACTTTGTAAAGCAATTAAGATTAAAGTTTGCAAATCATATTTCCTGAGTAAATAGAGAGTTTGACTAGGTTTTTCAAAAGTGGGTAATAATGTACTTGTCTCAGATTCCACTGAAAATAATTTCTCTAATCTAATAATACTATCATCAGTTAATTGCAGGTTTTTAGCTACCTTTCCCCGATATTCCGGTTGTAAATAGGCAATTAATACTTCTAGACGCATTTGCCAATTTATTAAAGTTTGTTTTTTGTCAAATTTCCTTAAACAGTGTTTTAATAAATTTAATTGTCGAGAAAGTTCTGCATCTAATTTTAGAGTAGGATGAATACATTGTAAAGCCCCTAAATTATCCAGCAATTCTAAAGCTGATTGCCAATAAGGTGCTGCTAATATATATTTTAATTCGGTTTTTAGCCGAGTTTGCAAAGCTGGAGTTTTATGATTTTCTTGACTAGTCCGATCATAAACTCCACTGTTTATAGCATAACGAATATAGGCTTCTGTTTGTGGTTCTAGGGAAAATCCAAACCGCACTGCAAACCGGACTCCGCGATAAATCCGAGTTGGATCTTCAATAAAACTATTAGGGTGTAAAATCCGAACTTGCTGATTTTGTAAGTCTATAAAACCACCAAAGAAATCTAATAATTCACCAGCACGGGGAGAAGTTAGCCGCAAAGCCATTGCATTAATTGTAAAATCTCGCCGATATAAATCTTGCCGAATGGAACTAGCCTCAACTTCTGGATTTGCTGCTGGGTAAGGATAAAACTCGGTTCTTGCTGTGGCAATATCTACCCATAATGAGTCTAATAGTAAATCCTTATGCCATAATAAAGCCGCAGTTTGAAAAGCACCATGAATTTCTAATCTCGCATTTGGATAAATTTGCTGTAAAGCTTTAGCTAATTCTACACCTGCACCCACATCTGCGGTTTTATGAAAACCATCAACAACTAAATCAATATCATTAATCATCAAACTGCGAGTTTCTGTTTCTGCTAATAGCAAATCTCGCACCGCACCACCCACTAAATAAAGATGCCAACCCCGTTTTTCTGCTTCTTGGGATGCGGTACTGAGTAATCGCCAAAGCTGAGGAGTGAGACGTTTTTCTAATTCAGTATTGAGTCCTAAATTTCGAGAATAATTATCAGTTGTTAATTCTATATTTTGAATTGTTAGTTGGTGTAATTCTCTTAAAATATCGGTGCGGGTGACAATACCAACTAATTGCCCATGATCTAATACTGGTAATCTACCAATATCATAAGTTACCATTAAAGACTCAATTTCTGGTAAAGAAGTATCAGGGGTAATTGTCTTTAAATTACCTGTCATATAACCTTTAACCGGTGCATGACTAAACCCATGATGTAAAGCAATATCTAAATCCCGACGGGAAATAATTCCGATTAATAAATCTTGGTTATTAACTACAGATAAACCTGAATGTCCATAACGCAATAAAATCCGCTGGGCTTCAGCTATAGTAGTATCAGGGCGAATTGTCCGCACTGGCGAAGACATCAAATCTCTAGCTGTGGGAGGATGGGGAATTTGGGCTTTTAAACTATCTAATAATTCTTGTAAAATTTGTTGGGAATCTGTGGTACGCAGATTAAGAGATGCAGCTTGAGAATGTCCCCCACCACCATGAGGTTGAAATAAGGAATTAAGATTTGTTTGGGGAATTTTTGTTCTCCCAATTACTGTGAATCGCCAATCATCTTCACCTAAAGGATATTCATTTGCCAACAGTACAGCATCGGTTTCTGTTAAGTCAATAATTTCGGAAGCTAAACCTGATAAACCGGGGACAAAACCATCTGTTTTTAGTGTCACCCAAGCAATAGTATATCCCCGCAAACAAAGATATTGTAAATTCTCTAAAGCTGTACTTAATAATTGTTGTAATTGTGGTGATAAACCAGGATCACGATACGTGGAAATAACTGATAAATTTGCCCCTTGCTGCATTAACCAAGCTAAAGCTAAAGCATCTCTGGCTGTAGATTGTTTATAGGTTAATGAACCTGTATCAACATGAATACCTAAAGCCATTACAGTTGCTTGGGCAGAATTTAAAGAAATATTATTTTTTTGCAATTCTTCTACCATTAAGGTGGTTGTCGCCCCCACTTCATCAATATATAATTGGGTGCTGGGAATGTCTCTATCTTGTCCAAAATGATGATCGTAAACGATGATTTCTTGGACACTGGGTAAATCGAACCAGATAGCGGCTTTACCAAGGCGATCGCGCTTTTGAGTATCCACAACCATTAAAGAGCGAATATTTTCAGGATTTACGGAACGTCTTTCAATCAACGGATACTCGTCACGGTGTAACGCTAAAAAGTCCCTTACAGGAGGATGTGCGCCCCCAGTTAAGACAATTTTACTGCCTGGTTTGAGACAAGTTAACCCTACCGCTGCCCCCAAAGCATCAAAATCCGCAGTTGTGTGACAAAGAATTAAATCCATATATTAAAGGTGACAGGGGACAGGTAACAGGTGACAGAGAAGATAATTTCTATCTTAATCATTTTCCCAATCCCCGAAAGAAAAAAACAGATTGGAAGATCAGAAGTGAGCAACTGTTACAAACCAGACGTAAAATATTAATTGATCAGGCGATGCCATATGAGTTCATAAGGTTCACTGAAAAACCTAAACTGTTTATACAGCAGCAGTTTCGGGAAAACTAAGATTTAGTTATGTTGGGAAAAACAAAATGAGCATAGTATTTCAAATCGCTTTAATATCATTAGTCCTGTTCTCCTTCGTGCTTGTGATTGGTGTACCTGTTGTTTACGCTACTCCTCAAAACTGGGTAGAATCTAAAAAACTACTCTGGGTTGGTTCAGCAATTTGGACGGCTTTAGTCGTGTTAGTTGGTATATTAAACTTTTTTGTGGTTTAGTTGAATGCTTTGAATATTCACTAGCGCATACCGTACACACTTTTAGAATCATAAAAGCTTAGGTGAAGAGTCAAAAAGAAAAAACTTTCTTTTTTCAATATCTTCGCCATTTTTTGTAGGCTGGGTTAAGAGGTTGTTTGAAAAGTATTAGATGAAACCGATAATCTCCAGAAACCTAACCCCTCTTCCCCCCCTTCCCTACCTCTCCTAAAAGGAGAGGGAAGCAGAAAAACTTTTTTTACCTGCAAGTAGGGTTTCAAAGCCTCTCCCTAGCCCTCTCCTAAGAGGCTACGGTGTACACACATATCGAATCACCATTATTCCTCAAATTACCCCTCCCTAACCCTCCCCGATGCTTTGGGGAGGGAACTAATTCTTCCGGTTTCCCCCCAAAGCATCGGGGGGATTAAGGGGGGTAATTTAACTTGTGTTTACATGACTTTTTCCTGATTGTGCTTTCCCGCTCTTCTATTTTCATGGCAGAAAAGTATATTGATAAAGCAGTTATTATAAATTTATTTAGAGGCAGTTATGGCAGTTTTTGAAGGAAATTTTCAGCACACTGAGTCTTTGCGCTTTGGATTGATCATAGCTCGCTTCAATGATCTTGTTACTTTAAAACTAGTAGAAGGATGTAAAGACTGCTTAAAGCGTCATGGTATAGATTCTGACCCTGAAGGACAGCAGGTAGATTACGTATGGGTTCCTGGTAGTTTTGAAGTTCCCAATGTAGCTCGTCAGTTAGCAATGTCTGGTCGTTATGATGCCATAATTTGCCTCGGTGCAATCATTAAAGGACAAACACCGCATTTTGATTATGTATCTTCAGAAGTTTCTAAAGGTATTGCTGCGGTTAGTTTCCAAACAGGTGTACCTGTAATTTTTGGCATTTTAACCACAGATACCATGCAGCAAGCACTAGAACGAGCCGGCATCAAGAGTAATCATGGTTGGGAGTACGCTATGAATGCTATAGAAATGGCTAGTCTCATGCGGCAATTACGCCCGAATTTAGCAGGTTAATTGGGTGATGGGTGATGGGTGATGGGTAATGGGTAATTGGTTAAAAATTCTTGCCACTGACAACTGACAACTGACAACTGAAAAAAAGTTGAGCTAAGGGGTTGACAAAGTTGAATATATCTGGAATAATAAGTTTATTGGTGAGTCTCGCGGGTGTAGCTCAGTGGTAGAGCGCAACCTTGCCAAGGTTGATGTCGTGGGTTCGAATCCCATCACCCGCTTTCTAGTTAAAGTAGATATGTTAAAATAACACTAAAGACTTTCCATCACCACTAAATTTGTAAATGATGGATATTTAGATTGGGAGTTTGTGAGAAAACTTTCCCAGCTACATTATTAGACGCAATTTTAAGGTTTCCCATACTGATTTTCAGGAAAACTAGGGAATAATGTAAAAAACCGCCCAAGTTATTTATCTCGCTTGTGCAACCTCAAAAACCAGATAAAATTGACTTAAATATGGAATACATTTGTCCTTGTCGTCGCAATGGACAGTTAATTCCTATTACACTCACAGAAGCGTTTGGATGCGATCGCTGTCAGCAGATTTTTGTTGTCGAAGAAAACGGATATGTATTAGAACAACTTTCTACTACTTATCCTTACAAGCGTGCTTGGCGCTGGAAAGGCAATAATTGGCAAATTGTTCAACCCCGATTAGGACAAAACTATTTACCAATAGCACTCAGCATTATTTTTGTGTTAGTGATTATATGGCTACCATTAGCTCTACGATTGGCTAATAGTTCCAACATCATAGCTTGGGCAATTGTAGCATTGCTATTGGTAATTCTGCCAGCACTAATGGTCTGGCTTACTTACAGACGTTAACTCCATGACAGGTGAAGTGATTGATGATTACCCCGAACCTATGACAAGTGCTAACCGCGCTTTTCAGGCTTCCTTAAAATTGGGAACGACTAAGGGGACAGATAGAAGTCGCGCCGTGTTAGCAATGGCACAAGCGATAGAAAGCGATTTTGATGAAATTCTCGAAGCTAATACTCTGGATTTAGAAGCAAGTCGAGAAATGGCAGTTCCCGAATTAATTTTGGACTGGTTGAAGCTAACCCCCTCTAGGTTGGAGAATACTATTAAGATTCTGCAACGATTGGGGGAATTATCTGATCCTTTGCGCCGGGTGAGAACTGCTGATTATCAACAGGAAGACTCTCAAAGTTATACTCAATTAATGCCTTTAGGGGTAATTGCCTTTATTTATGAGGCTTTCCCGGATTTGGGGGCGATCGCTGCTGGTTTTTGCATAAAAACGGGCAATAGTATTATTCTTAAAGGTAGTACGGAAGCTAGTAACTCTAATACAGCGATCGCTAACGCCCTGCAAACAGCCATTACAAAAGTCGGATTACCCGCAGGTTGTGTAGAATTAATCACCGCTGAACATGGTGCTTCAGTGCGAGACTTAGTTACCCAAGATCAGTATTTAAGTTTAGTTATTCCCTACGGACGTTCCAGTTTAATTCAACAGGTAGTCAGACAAGCAACCTGCCCAGTGTTAAAATCAGCAATGGGTAATTGTTATCTGTATTGGTCAGTGAATAGTAGCTTAGAAATGATTCGCTGGATGATTATGGATAGCCATGAAGGTGAACCAGATCAAGTCAATGCCATTGAAAAAGTCTTAGTGCATCGTCAAGCCTTACCATCTTCCTTATCAGTGCTGTGGAGTAGTTTGAAAGAAAAAGGTTTTCAACTTAAAGGAGATGCAGAATTAGTTGCAGCATTTCCCCAATTGCAATTAGCCAAAGATGAAGAATGGGGAACACCGTATTTAACCAAAACAGTAGCTTTTAAGTTAGTAGATAGTTTAGAAAGTGCGATCGCTTGGATTAATCAATATAGTAGCAGTCATGCTGATAGTATTGTCACAGAATCTTACCAAGAAAGTCGCCAATTTGCTTTAGGAGTAAATAGTGCTTCCACTTATATTAATGCTTCCCCTCGTTTTTCCCGTCACTCCTCACGAGGAGAGGCTGCATTTTTAGGAATGTCCAATCAAAAAGGACATCGTCGGGGATTTATTAGTTTGGAAACATTGACAACGGTGAAGCATATTGTTCAGGGAAATGGACGGTTTTAATAGTGAGTTGTGAGAAATAGAACTGTTATATATTTATAATAGTCATTAAAGATATTCAGCTATTTCTCACAATACGCACAATTTCGTAAACAGAGAGTTTAAGTTATATGTCAAACCGACTAAAGCTTTTTAGAGAAAGAATGGCAGCTTTTGAGGGTGCAGCAAATCCATCAGAAGCAATTGAAAGTGGTTATTATGTCCACGCACCCGGAAAATTACTTGTAGATAATATCTCAAATCGTATAGCTTTGCGTCCGTCATCTTCACATCTTATTTTAGGAGGTATTGGATCTGGGAAAACAACTCAATTATTAGTTGCTTGTCAACAAATCAATGAAATAGAAGATACTCATGCTTATTATCTAGATGTAAGTAAGGATATAGATATTTCTAAAATATCAAATGGTATTTTGATCGTGTATGCAGGATTGCAACTTACCAAGTTAATAAAAGATCATGAAAATCAAATAATACAGGAATCCATTAAAGTTATTAATAAGTTCGCATTTGGCTATACAGAAGAATCTAATCTTTCTCGTTCTACTAATTATCTAGGTAATTTATTGACTTTGGGGATAAGAACAATAAAACATGAAGGAATAATTCCAACTCAATCAAATCAATATGGAGTAAAAGCTGATTTAGTAAAAGCAGTTAGCACACTAGCTCAAGAAGCTATAAAAAAGTATGGTTATATAGTTTTTATATTCGATGGATTAGATCGTTTACATGATTCTAAAACATTCATGCAGATTGTAGCTTCAGATGCAAAATATCTTTCATCTGTAGGTATTGGGTTAGTATTAGTGGGTCCATTAACTGCTATTTATGGTGACTATAGTGATATAGATGATAAAGGTTTAGATTCTTTTTACTATTCATACTATCAGCCATTTTTTGATGTAGAAAATGATCCAGAAGCTTATCATTTCTTTGAAAAAATTATTCAAGCTAGATCATGCGAAGATTTTATAGAAATATCAGCAATTAAAGCTTTGATTAACTTTTCTGGTGGGGTTTTACGAGACTTTATTACCCTGACACAAGCCTCCATTGAGGAAACATATCTATCAGGTGAAGATAAAGTACAAGAACAACAAGTTTTAAAAGCTGTTGATTCAACTGGTAGAAATCAATTACTTGGTATATCAGATAATGAACTGAAAATTATTAAGCAAATTCTCCAAACAGGAACATTTATTCCTAGAACTGATGAAGATTTAAGATTATTAGTAAGACGAGTAATTCTTGAATATAGATATCCAAAACTACGTTATGCAGTTCATCCAGCCATGAAACCATTAATTCAACAAATTGTAGATTAAAATGAACTTCGATGAAAAGTGCTAACTTCTTGCGAAGTGAGATTTTGAGGTGTTTAACAAAAGCCTGTGATGATAAGCTTTTAAACAAAGAATATTATTCTAAAATTCATGAACTACTCAAAAAGACACCAAAGAGTAAAGGACTTATTGAAATAACTGGAGGACAAAGAAACTTTAAGCGACTTAAAGAAATTCCCCATTTTGAAAGATTTGATGGTTGCTGGTTTGATTTTGCAATTTTAGTGGATGAAAATATTAAACCTGCTGAAATTATTGCTTTTGACTTTGAGATTAGATTTTTAGAAGATAACCCAACTAAATTTTTACGATTTGATCTAAATTTACCAGAACACAATAATGACAATCAAGGAAAACGATTTCATTTACATCCAGGTAATGATGACTTAATGATTCATGCTTCCCCAATGTCACCACTAGAAATTCTGTATTTATTTTTATATGACTTAAAAATGCCTGAACGTCCTCGCAGTTCATGACAACACTTTTTATTAGCTGCTTTAATTCTCTCCTCCCAAAATCAAATCCATAGCTTCCTGAATTACCTCATCTTGATTAACAAAATTCCCTAATTCATCTGCTGTATACCTGCCTTCAAAAGCCTCCAAAGCAGCCTTTCTTAAAGCCGATTCGTAAGCATCTTGTAAAGTTTCTAATAATTCATCCTCCTGCAAATAAAAACCCTTACCCTTGGGACGTTGATTAGTGCGTTGAATTTGCTTAACAGAATTAAAAATAGAAGTTTCCCAAGAACGAGTAGAACGTTTTTCAGCCCCTTGTTTAATCAAATGCAATAACAAAATAATCCCATAACTAAAAATCTTATTTAACTTATCAGACTTACTCATTTCCTCCAACTCTTCCACCAAATCCAAAGCTTCTAAAACTTTCCCTTCATGCAATAATTCTTTTAACATTAATAACTCTTCCATACTCCCTTTCCTCCTCTGAGTCTCTGTTGTTAAATTGGAATAAGATATATATATATATATTTTCTATGATAAGCTATGGCTATCAACGCAGCTTGACAATATATCCTGAAAATCCTCAAATCCTGGAAATCCTGATTCAGACATATTTATTTTCCGTAAATCAAGGTAGAATATCGGATAAATGTGCTACTTACCAAGATTATGAGCCTGTGCATCAATCCTAGCTGCTCAAAGCCGCAAAATCCAGATAATCGCCTCTTTTGTGAAACCTGTGGTTCAGGGTTGTTGCTACAAAACCGCTATCGGGTAGTAGTTAGGCTAGGAGGTGGTGGTTTTGGTGATACATTTGAAATCAATGAAGTCAGAACCAATAAAACCAAAGTTCTCAAAGTCTTAACTAATAATAGCCAGAAAGCCATAGAAGCATTTAAACAAGAAGCCGAAGTTTTAAGTCAACTTAATCATCCGAGTATTCCCAAAGTAGAACCAGGCGCTTATTTTGAACATTATTCTCGCAACAGCAAAACCCCAATTCATTGTTTCGTAATGGAAAAGATTGAGGGAGAAAACTTACATGAGTATATGAAAAAAAATAGTTTGCGTCCCATTAATCAAACTACAGCAATAGAATGGTTGAAAGATTTACTGATTATTTTAGAACAAGTCCATAATAAAAACTTTTTTCACCGAGATATCAAACCATCTAACGTCATGTTGAGGGTTGGAGATACTCAACTAGTATTAATTGATTTTGGCACGGTTAGAGAGGTGACAAACACAGTCATGATTCAGCAAGGTGGAGTTACCGGATTTAATTCTCCCGGTTACACACCTTCGGAACAATTGACTGGTAACGCTGTAAAGCAATCTGATTTCTTTGCTTTAGGACGGACATTTGTTTATTTACTCACGGGTAAAGAACCACTTGATCAAGAAATGTATGATTCTTATCATGCGACATTAAATTGGCGTAATTATGCACCGCAAATATCAAAAATGTTGGCAGATTTGCTAGATGAGATGATGCAAACTTTATATAAGGATCGTCCTCAAAATACCCAAGAGATTTTACAAAGGATAGCGAAAATAGAAAAAGCTTTACAACCACCACCTCCAAAACCTCAACTACAACCTCAACCTATTAAATATCAACCGAAACCAATTTCTCAGAAGCAGAAAAATACAACTCGTCGAGATTTTATCCAAACAGTGAGTTTAGTGCTTGGTGGTGCTGTTATCGCAGTTGTAGGACAAAATTTATTTTCTGGAAATAAAAATCAAACCTCAACACCAAAAATTACAACTTCTCCAAATACTCCAAATCCAACACCAGAACCTACAACATCTCCAAAACCAACCCCACAAAATACAACTTCTCCAAATACTCCAACACCAGAACCAACTCCAGAAATTACCACTCCCCCACTTCAAACCTTCAGTTTTGAAGTTGTCACCACAGACGCAACTGGAAGCATCACCAACCGCCGCAACGCCAGTGCAAAATACTTCACAGAAGACTTAGGAAACGGTGTTTTCTTAGAAATGGTGGAAATCCCAGGGGGAAAATTTATCATGGGTTCACCGGCAAGTGAAGCAGAAAGACATTCAAATGAAAGTCCCCAACACCAAGTGACTGTTCCGAGTTTCTGTATGGGTAAATACGAATTGACACAGGCGCAGTATCAAGCTATTATGGGAGATAATCCTGCTTATTTCAAAGGCAATAACCGCCCAGTTGAAAATGTGAGTTGGAATGATGCAGTTGCTTTTTGTGAAAAGTTAAGTCAAAAAACAGGAAAAAAATACAGATTACCCAGCGAAGCCGAATGGGAGTATGCTTGTAGAGCCGGAACTACCACACCATTTTATTTTGGTGAAAGTGTTACCCCTGATTTGGTAAATTATGATGGTAATTATACTTATGCTTCTGCACCCAAAGGTCAATATCGCCAACAAACCACAGATGTAGGAACTTTTCCCTGTAACGCTTTTGGTTTGTACGATATGCACGGGAATGTTTGGGAATGGTGTCAAGATGATTGGCAAGAAAATTATATAAACGCGCCTATAAATGGCAGTGCTTTAATTAGTCAAAGCAATATAAAGACGCTGCGCGGTGCTTCGTGGATCAGCAATCCTGAAGACTGCCGTTCTGCCACCCGCTTCATCAACTCCCGCGATGGCAGGAGCTACAGTCTCGGTTTTCGCGTTGTCTGTTTTAGTGCGGCGATGACTTAGTAGCCCTTTACACTCTTGCTCTTTTGCCCTCTTCTCTTTTTTTCTTTTCCCTTCTTAACCCACCGCCGTTAGGCGGAAAATATTTTTTTCTACAAAAAGCGGATTTTGGTGTCTTGATTCAGTATAGCACACATTTTCCATTTTGTCTGAATCAGGATATCCGGGATTTAAGGATTTTCAGGATGGAAGTATCGGTAAAATGTGAAGATAACGCCATCCTGTTCATCCTCTAATCTTGTACTTCGACTTCGCTCAGTAACCGTAAATCCTGATTCTGACAATAATCAAATACAGTTGTAGAATAGAAGAAAGATATCAATAATACCTGACAAATTGTGAATCAATTTTCATGAAAAATCCTGAAAATCCTGATTCGGACAAATTCCTATCCTGAAAATCCTAAAATCCTGGAAATCCTGATTCAGACAAATTCCTATCCTGAAAATCCTAAAATCCTGGAAATCCTGATTCAGACAAATTCCTATCC
>NZ_JADEWA010000779.1:0-1015 GCF_015207865.1 Dolichospermum sp. LEGE 00246 | reverse complement strand
CCACCCCTAGCCCCTCCCCGCAAGCGAGGAGGGGGACAGGAGAGAAGGGGACAGGAGAGAAGGGGAGTTATGTTCAGAAATCTTTGATTTTACTGAACTGTTGGCTCATGAATCAATCAAGAATCAACCGACTCTGCTAACATCTTCCGAGCCGAGCGCTGCTGCAACCTTCTCCGCAACATCAAAGCACCAAAGACAATTGCCATACCTGCTGGTGCGGCATCAGTCTCAAAGGGAACAGGAGTCGCAGCAGTAGCATTAATTTGGAAACTGTTGAAAGTGATGCTCGTACTATAGGTAGCACCGCCATTAGTACCCTGATAGCCGTTATTAACCATACCAGTAATTCCAGTCGGTGAAAGACTTGGGTTATTCGCTCTCCAAAGAACACCATCACCAGAGGGAACAGTCATTAACAGCCAATAGCGTGTATCTGCTAAAAAGGTGAAGTTTGTAGTTGGTGTAAAGCTAAAATTCCCGATTGCATTACTACCAGAGCTGGGATTATTAAACGTCAGCGATTCAAGAGTTGTGCCAAGGGGACTATTGCTAGTTTTGGCAGCATCCCTATAGATTTGCAGTTTTACTACATCACCCGCAGTGGTATTATAGCTGCCTAGACGAAGTAATATGCTATCTAGGGTATAGTTAGTAGTGACAGGTAGGGTAAATCCAATGGCTTTACCCGTTGTATTTGTAGCAGGATAAATAGCAGTATTATGTGTATCATTTGTAAATGAATAATTACCAAATAAGGTAACGGCTTTGGCAGGACTAGAAAGAGCTAGAATGCTTACCAGGGAAGCAACTACCCCCCCCCATTTTTGAAAATTGGTGCTGATCATGATGTCCTTTGTTTCTTATGTTTTTAATTTCCTCAGATGTACCGACTCGGTACTTAGCAGTAGAATATCTCAAAATCACTCAAATAGAAACAGCAAAATATGAAAAATTATCACATACCCAATCCTAATTCTTGTCCCCCCTCCTCCCTTTCCCCGCTTAATTCTTGTCC
>NZ_JADEWA010000778.1:0-1015 GCF_015207865.1 Dolichospermum sp. LEGE 00246 | reverse complement strand
ATATAAATTTCCTCATAAAAAATGATTAAACATCTGCAAGGAAAAATAGCATTAGTTACGGGTGCTACTAGAGGAATTGGGAAAGGAATTGCAATTGGATTAGGTGAAGCTGGTGCTACAGTCTATATTACAGGACGCACTCTTGAACCTAATAATGACGGTCTTGGTGGGAGTTTACAAGAAACTGAAACCGCCGTTATAGAAGCTGGTGGGGTCTGTATTCCCGTGCAGGTTGATCATAGTGATGATGAGCAAATTCGCCAACTTTTTGCCCGGATTGAGAGAGAACAAAATGGTCAATTAGATATTTTAGTTAATAATGTCTATGCAGGAGTACAAGCTATTAGAGAAGGCTTTGGTAAAACTTTTTGGGAGTTAGAACCGAGTTTTTGGGATGCTGCGAATCATGTCGGTTTACGAAGTCATTATGTCGCTAGTATTTATGCTGCGAGGATGATGACAAAGCGCAAGGAGGGAATTATTTTTACTATTTCTTCTTGGGGCGGAATGTCTTATATTTTTAGTGTTCCCTATGGTGTGGGCAAAAGTGCTTGTGATAGATTAGCCGCAGATATGGCTAAAGAATTGAAAAAATATCATGTGACTTCTTTGGCTATTTATCCGGGGATTGTCGGTACAGAACAGATTACCAGTTTTGCTAAAGAACAGAGTTCAGAAGATGGTAAATCTCTATCATTTGGTGATAGTTATAATTGGGAAACACCCTTATTCACTGGGAGGGCGATCGCTAGTTTAGCTGCTGATGCTAATATTATCAAATATACAGGTAAAATCCAAATTGTCGCTGAAGTTGCCAAGAGATATGGATTTGTAGATGAAAATGGTAATCGTCCTGCGTCTTTACGTTCTTTGAGGTTTATTTTACCAAGGCAAATACCTTTTTTAAGAAATTATGCTGGGTTAATTCCTGATTTAACAATACCTTGGTTAGTGATTTTATTCTTTAGAGGGTGTTTGAAAAGTTTTGAATGTATAAATTGACCCCTCTCCAAAC
>NZ_JADEWA010000777.1:0-1019 GCF_015207865.1 Dolichospermum sp. LEGE 00246 | reverse complement strand
TTTTTAGCACCGAGGGTAGTTCAAGCTAAATTTCGGGAAATCGCTAAAACCATTACGAAACCTAGATTTTCTATTTTTTTGGCAATTTCTCGAACTCCAAAAAAAATGAGCGAACCGGGAGTAATGAATTTTCCTAGTATTTAGTCATCTTTTAGATGACTTTCGCTATTAGCAAGGAACTTGAGTTCCTTGCGGGATGAAGATTTTGCACCATTAAGCTTTTGCTTTACCCCTACACATCTGGGTTCTTTGTCATTTGGCAAAAGTTTAAATCTCACCCGTGTTTAGTATAGTTCGTTAAGTTTAGAGATTCTGATTCAAATGTCATCTTTATCGTCAGTACATTTTGCTTAACTCATCTGAATAATTGATACCTGCTAAAGAGTTTCATTTAACCAAGCGAACTGCTTGCAGCAGCGCTTCGCTATCGCTTTCAAGCAAGATCAACAAAGTATATCTCGATTGATTGCCGCCACCCTAGAGTTTCAGATCCCCGACTTCTTTGAGAATTCGGGGATCTCTGTATCGTTAAGGCAGGTCACTATAAATTAACTTAATTTAGTATATTTTTGTAGCCAGTCATCCAAATCATCAATACTCTGAAAATCCAACAACGCTTCTCCTAAGTCTTCCAACTGTGATACAGGAAAACTCTTGATTTGTGAACATTGACTCTCTGGTAATTCCCCCAGTCGTCGCCTTAGTTGACGAATAACTAAATTAGCCTCACCTTCCTGAAGACCTTCGACAATAATCTCTTGGTAAAAACGGGATTGGGTAATATCCACAATTTCTAGGTCTAGCATATTCATGATGATCTCCTTCGTTAACTCAGGGAACTTATTAGCCAGTATAGTCTCAATTAAACTCAATCGCCTTTGAAACTCGCCTCTTGTGTCGGCTTCCTGCAATAGCTTTCTACCAATTACGGCACTTTTGTCTTTTTCTGTCACCACCAACTGCAAAAGCATCAAATTCGGGGTTAGTTCTTGCTGGTCCTGCAGATCACTCAAATATAG
>NZ_JADEWA010000776.1:0-1022 GCF_015207865.1 Dolichospermum sp. LEGE 00246 | reverse complement strand
GCCCCCTGCCCCCTGCCCCCTGCTTCTTTCCTGTTCCCTATTTTCAACATTAAAAAACCCGGATGAACCGGGCAGATGTACTATTTGTCAAGTGTTAGCTAATGATAATTATTGGTTGATTTCACAAGTTAAAGGGCAAGCTGCATAAACAGTGGTTTGAGTTTTTTCAGCTTCGTCATGTAACCAATTTAACCATTTTATTTGCTTAGGATGAATACCTTTAGCTGTTAGCACTCCAGCAGCAATTAATACTGCCATGACATTAAACGTTACTAAGCCACCTGCCACAATTAACACGGCACTAGCAGGCATCACGGATTGTAAAACAATAGATAATAAACAACCTACTGTAGCCATTAATACAACCAACGGAAAACCAACAACTAACAAGCACACTGCCAACGTAAATGTCCAGATTAAAAAGCTTCTCATCATTAACAAGGAGTGGGTCCGAACTAGATTAGAGCTTTGAGCCGAAACCATGACTTTTCCTCCCAATACACAGCAAGTTTAAATTTCAGTTGTTTCTCACTCGAAAGCGAATTAACTGATTTTGTTTCAGTGAAATTTAGTATATAAAACCTTGGCTTTAAAATGAGCATTTCTTTACTAAAGTTTACAGTTGATTTTTTCTAGTTATGAATGAGAATTCACATATACCCACAGGTAGGGGAAAGAGTTCTGGTATATGCCTTGAGAAATATGGACTAACGGTAGATGAGAAGCAGATATTGATCCCCGCAATCTGATCGCTCAGATGCTTAACATTTCTTATGGAAAACGATATTATTTCTCATAATTTATCAGGAGGTAATAAAAAATAGGCTGTAGGTAATGGGTAATTCTGAATTTTCCTCGCTTTCACTCCTCTCGCTACCCTTAATTACTTGATATTATTAGTTACTGATATATTACGTA
Organism: Dolichospermum sp. LEGE 00246; assembly: GCF_015207865.1. NCBI lineage: Bacteria > Bacillati > Cyanobacteriota > Cyanophyceae > Nostocales > Aphanizomenonaceae > Dolichospermum > Dolichospermum sp. LEGE 00246. Next base: position 104 of record NZ_JADEWA010000776.1, on the reverse strand, counting down.
AATCTTACGGAAGAGCAAGGATAATCAGTATGTGTTAAAAAATATGTATATTGGTAAATAACCTACTAAAAAGACTGCATAACAGGGAGCAGGGGGCAGGGGGC
>NZ_JADEWA010000775.1:0-1025 GCF_015207865.1 Dolichospermum sp. LEGE 00246 | reverse complement strand
TAAATTTCTTTCGCTCTAATATGTTAAAAGTTGTCAAAATCAGATTATATCCAGATGCCCAGCAGCAGCAGTCATTAGCACAAGCTTTTGGCAGTTGTCGTTGGTTATGGAACTATTTTTTGAATTTGATGAATGAAACATATAAAGAAACGGGTAAAGGACTGTCTGGATACGAAGTCAAAAAGATAATTCCTCAGCTAAAGAAAGAACATGAGTGGTTATCATCAACTTATTCTCAATGCTTGCAAAAAGTCTGCTTAAATTTGGGAGTTGCATTTAACGATTTTTTTGAAAAAAGAGCTAAATATCCTAAGTTTAAATCAAAACATGGCAAACAATCTATTCAGTATCCTCAAAATGTTAAGATTGCCGATAATCAATTAATCCTACCAAAAATAGGAAAAGTATCAGCAATTATTCATCGAGAGATTGAAGGGAAAATTAAAACTGTAACTATCACCAAAAATTGCAGTGAACAATATTTCGCTGCTATTTTATTTGAAGATGGCAAGGAGAAACCAGAGTTAGTCACCGCAGGTAAAGCAATAGGTATTGACTTGGGATTAACTCATTTTGCAATTACCAGTGATGGTTCTAAATTTGATAACCCTCGGATACTGAATAAACATGAGTTGAACTTAAAAATAAAACAACAGCAATTATCCAGAAAACAAAAAGGCTCTAATAACCGCAATAAAACTAGAAAGAAAGTTGCTAGAGTCCATAGAAAGATAACTAATTGTAGAGAAGATTTTCTCCATAAACTATCTCGTAGGATAGTTAACGAAAACCAAGTTATTGTGGTGGAAAATCTTAATGTTAAAGGCATGATGCAAAATCACTGCCTAGCCAAATCTATTCAACAAGTTGGCTGGGGGATGTTTTGCACCATGCTTAAATACAAAGCAGAAAACGAAGGGAAGATTTATCAAGAAGTTGATAGATTCTTTCCTTCGTCGAAAACTTGTCATGTATGCCTTAATCAAGTGGGTAGTTTGCCACTTGATATAAGATTCTGGACTTGT
>NZ_JADEWA010000012.1:0-30220 GCF_015207865.1 Dolichospermum sp. LEGE 00246 | reverse complement strand
ACCCTAACCCTCCCCTTGTAAAGGGGAGGGAACTGGATTTTTATTGTTTCCCCCCTTTACAAGGGGAAAGGGGGGTAGCAATGTGATGAAAATTACGGAATACCACTTTTCAAACATCCTCTTAGTGTCAAATTTATTTTGACGGAGTTTTGGTAGTGCGGGCATCTTGCCCGCGAGACGCTCACACTACTTTCAAACTGGTAGTTAGCGATCGCCCCTTAGTGTCAAATTTATTTTGACGGTAGTGCGGGCATCTTGCCCGCGTGAGCGAGACGCTCACACTACTTTCAAACTGGTAGGTAGTGCGGGCATCTTGCCCGCGTGAGCGAGACGCTCACACTACTTTCAAACTGCTAGTTAGCGATCGCTCCTTAGTGTCAAATTTATTTTGACGGGGTTTTGGTAGTGCGGGCATCTTGCCCGCGTGAGCGAGACGCTCACACTACTTTCAAACTGCTAGTTAGCGATCGCCCCTTAGTGTCAAATTTATTTTGACGGTAGTGCGGGCATCTTGCCCGCGTGAGCGAGACGCTCACACTACTTTCAAACTGGTAGTTAGCGATCGCCCCTTAGTTATATTTTATAAAATATATTACCCCCCTTAACTTACCAAATAACCTCCTAAAACAAATGACTACCACACCCAACCAATACGAATATTCCTATCAAAATAGTCAAGCTGGACACCATCATAGTTATTTGCTAAAACCACTTATAGAAATGATGTCAGAAATGCTACCCCCCCCCAATAAACAAAAACCTCGGATTTTAGATATTGGTTGTGGTAATGGTAGCTTGAGCAATTTCCTAGCACAGCAGGGTTATGAGGTTGTTGGTGTTGAAGAGTCTGAATCAGGTGTAAAATTGGCTAATCAAACTTTTCCCGATTGTCGCTTTATTCAAGGTAGCATTTACGATTTACCATACTCCGAACTAGGAGACAACTTTGATATTGTAATTTCTATTGAGGTAATTGAGCATTTATTTTATCCTAAAGAATTAGTCAGAAGCGCTAAAAAATGCCTCAAACCCAATGGTGGGTTAATACTTACCACACCCTATCATGGTTATCTAAAAAACCTAGTTATGGCTGCTACAGGGAAAATGGACAACCATTTTACCGTTCTTTGGGATGGTGGTCATATCAAATTCTTTTCCGTACCAACCATGACGGCTTTGCTTAAATCAGAGAACTATACAAATATCAAGTTTAAGTTTGCTGGTAGATTTCCCTATCTTTGGAAAAGTATGTTGTGTTCTTGTAGTCTGTCAAATTTATTTTGACGGGTTTTGGTAGTGCGGGCATCTTGCCCGCGTGAGCGAGACGCTCACACTACAGTCCATGATTTTTATCTTGACAAACTACCAGTACAGCACGGCGTAAATAAAACAACCATTCTCAATCACTAAAAAGCTTACGTCATATTATTTTTGACTTTTGACTTTTGACTTTTGACTTCCGCCTTGCGGTACTAGTACCATAGTTCAATAACAAGAATTTATTTAAATATCCTAATGTTAGAAGAAATTACTCCCCTCATCCTTACCTATAACGAGGAAAATAACATTAATCGTACCCTGGAAAAACTTAAATGGGCAAGTAAAATCATTGTTATTGACAGTTATAGCACAGATACAACATTAGAAATTTTGTCTTCCTATCCTCAAGTAGAAGTATTTCAAAGGAAATTTGATTCCTTCGCTAGTCAATGCAATTATGGACTGTCAAAAATCACATCAGAATGGGTACTATCTCTAGATGCAGATTACATATTAACCGATGATTTAATTCGGGAAATTACATCTTTACCAATAGAGTCAGATATAAATAGTTATAGTGTCAGGTTCAAATACTGTGTTTTTGGTAAACCCTTACGCGGTACTTTGCTTCCACCCCGCAAAGTCTTTTACAAAAGGGAAAAAGCAATTTATCAAGATGATGGACACGCTCATAGAGTTGTGGTACAAGGTAAATCTAGTCAATTATCAGCATACATCCACCACGACGATCGCAAACCATTGAGTCGTTGGTTATGGGCGCAAGATCGTTATATGGTAATTGAAAGTAAAAAACTTCTAGAAACACCAGAGCATGAACTTAGTATAGGCGATCGCCTTCGCAAAGGCAAAATCCTCACCCCTTTACAGCAGTTGCAGGTTGAATGCAATACAATTAAGGGAGCAGACCCTGCGCCCCTACAGGATTGGCGATGAAACTTTGTACCTCATAACAGCAGGAAGTGCTGTAATAATCTTATAGGGATTAAAAGATTGAGCGGATTAGGTTGTTTGCTATGATAAAAGTTACTAAAATCCGTGAAATCAGCGCAATCCGTCTAATCCGTGATTCAGACCTTTTTCCCCGCGATCGCCCTCGCAAAGGCAAAATCCTCCCACCTTTAATAATCTTCATCTAGAGACTTCCAAATAAAAAAATGTCTCAAAACTGATGCAGAAATTCTCTCTCTGTGTACTCTGTGCCTCTGTGGTTCGTTTCTTAGGATAATTTATTTCTTGGAAGTCTCCTATTGTCTCATCCGCAAAGGCGGTATTCTTGACAGACTATTAGTAGATTCTGACCATGAAAAATTCAGAAAGTAGGGGCGCAGGGTCTGCGCCCAGAAACGATTCATCAATAACAGCATGAAATTTTGGCATATTTTTTTTAATTGGAAGCCTCTAACTTACTTTAAGCGATCGCCTTCGCAAAGGCAAAATCCTCCCACCTTTAATAATCTTCATCTAGAGACTTCCAAATAAAAAAATGTCCCAAAACTGATGCAGAAATTCTCTCTCTGTGTACTCTGTGCCTCTGTGGTTCGTTTCTTAGGATAATTTATTTCTTGGAAGTCTCCTATTATCTCATCCGCAAAGGCGGTATTCTTGACAGACTATTAGTAGATTCTGACCATAAAAAATTCAGAAAGTAGGGGCGCAGGGTCTGCGCCCAGAAACGATTCATCAATAACAGCATGAAATTTTGGCATATTTTTTTTAATTGGAAGTCTCTAACTTACTTTAAGCGATCGCCTTCGCAAAGGCAAAATCCTCGCACCTTTAATAATCTTCATCTATTTAAGCTACAGATAGCTAGTTATTGAGTCGTCTTGAGACGACTTTTGCTATGAGATTGGGAATTCATTCCCAGTTAGGTTATAACCAGATTAAACAATTTTCTCATAAACTCATAAATTAATAAATCAATGAATATTCTCGGAATTAACGCCTATCACGGTGATGCTTCGGCTTGTTTAATCCAAAATGGTCAATTAATAGCAGCCATTGAAGAAGAACGTTTTAATCGAGTTAAACATTGGGCAGGATTTCCCACAGAATCTATCCGTTATTGTTTAAAAATAGCTGGTATTAGTGCCAAAGAGTTAGATCACGTTGCATTATCCTTTAATCCCAAAGCCAATCTCAATCGTAAACTCCTATTTACCCTCAAACAACGTCCATCATTATCATCGCTACTAGATAGATTTAACAAACAAAGCAAATCCACCAATCTTCAGGAACAACTAGCCGCAGCTTGTAATTGTCAACCCCAGGAAATTACAGCACCTATCCATACCCTAGAACATCATACCACACACCTAGCCATCGGTTTCTTTATTTCCCCCTTTGAAAAAGCTGCTATTTTATCTGTTGACGGTATGGGAGACTTTGTAAGCACCTTGTCAGCAGCAGGAGAAGGTAATCATTTAGAATATTTCACGCGGACGCACTTTCCCCACTCTATTGGTTATTTATATAATGCCATTACCCTGTATCTAGGCTTTCCTGCCTATGGTGACGAATACAAAGTTATGGGACTAGCCCCTTACGGAGAACCAGAATATCTAGAAGCCTTTAGAAAGATCATCTTTCCGAAAGGAGATAGTTTTGAACTAAATTTAGATTACTTTACCCACCATGAGCAGGGTATCGCCATGAAATGGGATAATGGCGCACCCACCGTTGCACCTTTCCATAGTCCAGAACTAGAAAAACTATTAGGCCCAGCAAGACAGGTAAATTCTGAACTGACACCCAAACATCAAAATATTGCCACATCCCTACAAGCCATAACAGAAGAAATCATTTTTCATTTACTAAATCAACTACATCAACGCTACCCTTGCGAAAATCTCTGTTTGACAGGTGGTGTAGCCATGAATTCCGTAGCCAATGGCAAAATTACCCAAAATACTCCCTTTAAAAATGTTTACATTCCTCTAGGGGCTGCTGATAATGGTACTTGTATCGGTGCAGCCTTCTTTATTTGGAATCAAATTCTCAAACAACCTCGTCAGTTTATTTTAAGTCATGCTTATTGGGGTTCTGAGTTTTCTGACGAAGAATGCTTATTAGCATTGCAATCTCACGATTTACAACCTAAAAAGCTTGAAAAAGCGGTAATGTTAAATCATGTTGTAGATGCCATTTGCAACGGCAAAGTAATTGGTTGGTTTCAAGGTAGAATGGAGTTTGGCGCAAGAGCATTAGGCAATCGTTCATTGATATCCGATCCTCGCCGCGCTGATATGCGAGATATAATCAATCTAAAAATTAAATTCCGAGAGAAATTCCGTCCTTTTGCTCCCAGTATTCTGGAGGAATTTGTTGGAGAATACTTCGAAATTGATGAACCAGCCCCCTTTATGGAGAAAGTCTTCAAAATTCGCCCCGAAAAAAGAGAAAAAATTCCCGCTGTGACTCATGTAGACGGAACTGGAAGGTTACAAAGTGTGAGCCAGAACACTAATCCTCTTTACTGGGAATTGATTAATACATTTTACCAACGTACTGGTATTCCCCTGCTTCTAAATACATCTTTGAATGAAAATGAACCTATTGTGAGGACACCGCAAGAAGCTATCAAATGTTTTTTGAGAACTAATATGGATAGCCTAGTTCTGGGCTGTTATTATGTGGATCGGAGTTCTATAAAATACTGATTTCCATCCTAGTACAAAACGGCGTAAATAAACCAACCATTCTAAATCCTCCAAAAGCCTATGCTGTCTTCATTTTGACTTTTGACTTTTGACTTTTGACTTTTGACTTCCGCCTTGCGGTACCCACAACAATTTTTAACGCCAACTTACTTGCATGATTTCTGGTATCTCACTTAATTGCATATCGCTATAATCAATAAATTTTAGTAGTTAGTGGTTATCAGCGTTTAAAATTGCTAGACTATGACTCATCCAGGTAAAAAAACAGTTAAGTAATTGGATAAAAATATTTACAGTCATTGCGAGCGAAGGGAAGCAATCACAACCCTTTCGATTGCTTCATTTCACTTCGTTCCATTGGCAATGACATTGTGTAATTGATTCTATCTTACTACTTGCACATCGTCAGTTATTCACCGCAAAAGAACCTATGCTTGACCAACTTACAAACGATAAAAACGCTCAGAATAATACCACTCCTGTTTCTACATTATTTCCCAATCCCACATTTTCCCAATTTTCAGAAGAGGCTAGTGATTTTAACCTCAAGTCCTTTCTTGGTCTTTTACAGCGCCGAGCAATTATCATCATGGGGGTTGCTTCCGTTGCTATGGGTGGTGTTATTTATACAACTTTTCAACAAGTACCAATTTACGAAGGCAACTTCAAAATATTAGTTGAACCTGTTAATAGTGACTCTGAACTAGGAAAGATCGACGTGGGATTCGCTAATACCCTTAGATCATCTGGACTAGATTATGAAAGCCAAATTCAAGTTCTCCAAAGTCCAGAACTGCTGAGAGATTTTATTAAAGAAATACAAAAATCTCATCCTGATATTGATTATAATACCATTTCCCAAGGGTTAACTATTCGTCGCTTGGGGCAATCCAAAATAATCCAAGTTAACTATAAAAGTGATAATAACCAAAAAATTAAACTCATATTAGACCCTCTGGCTGATTTTTATTTAAAATATAGCCTCAACAAGCGACAAACAAAGCTCCGGCAGGGAGTTCAATTTGTGGATTCAAAACTACCTGAAATCCGAATTAGGCTAGGACAGTTGCAAAAAGAAATGCAAATGTTCCGCCAAAGATACAATTTTATTGATCCAGAAAACCAATCTCAAGTAGTTTCTTCGCAAATTCAATCGTTGACACAACAAAGACTAACTATAAATCAACAGTTAACCGCTGCCAGAGCTACTTATGAGAGGCTACAGAGACGTGAAGAACAGTTAGCAATTCTCAATACTGCCCCTCTTTATCAAACCCTAATTGGTCAACAACGCCAATTAGATATCCAGCTATCTGGAGAATTAACTCGGTTTCAACCAGATAACCCAGTTATCCGCACCTTAGAAGAAAAAAGATCCAACCTTTTACCTATTATTGAGGCAGAAGCAGCACGCACTATTAATATCAGAATATCTGAAGCTACGGATCTAATTAAGAAAATAGAAGTAGACAATCAATATATAGTACAAGCAGAAAAACAACTGCAATTGAAATTAGACCAGTTGCCAGTTTTGTCTCGGCAATATGCTGAAATCCTACGGAATTTACAAATAGCCAATGAAAGTTTAAATCGCTTATTAGCTGCTCGTGAGCAATTGCAAATACAAGTAGCTCAAACAGAACTACCTTGGGAATTAATCCAAGCAGCTAATAAGTCTCTATATCCAATTTCTCCAGATATTCCCCGCAGTTTGATGTTGGGATTTGTGGCTAGTTGTTTATTAGGCATAGGTGCTGCTACTCTGAGAGAACAGACTGATAATACCTATCACAGTGTTGAAACTGTCCAGGATAAGATAGGACTGCCTTTATTAGGATCTCTTCCCTTTAATAAAAACCTAGTTCAGAATCCATCTTTAAACTTGATAAACAAAAATCAACAACCAGAAGTAGTTCTAGACCCTCTTCTCATAAATGATGAACCAGCTAAAACTTCTGCTCGTAGACCTTCCCGATCAAGCTATTATTATGGACAGGGATCATTTTGGGAATCTTTACAAGTTTTATATAGTAATATTCAACTGCTTAATTCTGATAAACCAATTAGGTCTTTAGTTGTTTCCTCTGCTGTCCCTGGAGATGGTAAAAGTACGGTGGGATTTAGTCTGGCAAAAACAGCCGCGATTATGGGGAAAAAAGTATTAATTGTAGATTGTGATCTCCGCAAATCCAAGGTTCACAAACTATCAAAATTAAATAATCTCTGGGGACTAAGTAGTTTAATTTCTTCAGATATAGATGTCAAGCAAGTAATTCAAGAAATGCCCGAACTTAAGGGTTTATCTGTGATTACGGCAGGTCCTGTACCACCTGATCCGGCGCGGTTACTCTCATCAGATAAAATGATTCAACTGATGAACTATTTCTCTGAGAATTTTGATTTAGTGATTTATGATACTCCTCCTTTGTCAGGATTAGTAGATGCTAGGCTAGTAGCAATTAATACTGATGGTGTCATGTTAGTTATCAGAATTGATAAAACAGATAAATCAGTCGTCAAGCAACTTGTTGATACGCTAAAAGCATCTCCCATCAATTTACTAGGAACGGTAGTCAACGGCGAGAAATTCCGAGGACTGGGATATAACTATAATTACAGATATAGTTCATATTACTATACTAAGAGTAATAGTTAAACACGGGTGAGATTTAAACTTTTGCCAAAAACCCACAACCCAACTGGGAATGAATTCCCAGTCTCATAACAAAAGTTGTCTTTTGATGACTAAAAGAACTAGAAATTTTTGAACTTTTTCTCGTTCCCATACTCTGTATGGGAATGAATTCTAGAAGGCTCTGCCTTCTATGATATTAGAGGTAGAGCCTCTGTAATAGCATTCCCAGTCAGAGACTGGGAACGAGATAACTAGAAATTTTTCTCGTTCCCATACTCTGTATGGGAATGGATTCTAGAAGGCTCTGCCTTCTATGATATTAGAGGCAGAGCCTCTGTAATAGCATTCCCAGTCAGAGACTGGGAACGAGATAACTAGAAATTTTTCTCGTTCCCATACTCTGTATGGGAATGAATTCTAGAAGGCTCTGCCTTCTATGAAAACTTACTGTCAGTAAACTTTAGCCATTAGCCCGGAAATTCATAGGTGGGTCTGTCGGCCAAACAAATAAAGCCTTGACAAATATGGGCAGGAGGAGAATCGAACTCCTATGACCTCACGGCCGCCGCATTTTGAGTGCGGTGCGTCTACCAATTCCGCCACCCGCCCTTGGGTGTGACTTTACCATTATAGCCTATTTTTTTAGTTTGGCAATAGGTAATTAGATTTAATTTAGAAACTTTTTGGGAAATTTCCAGAAACGGATTCCTGTAAAATCTACCAATTCCGCCATCCGCCTGGGGATGGAGATTCACCTTTGTAATTAATCCCCTGATTTTGCACTAACTGTTGGTACTCCTGACTACTTGCCCAACGGTCAATTTCCCTGGCTCGTAGTACGGGGACAGGATGGCTTAATTGGGCTGTGCGGGCGGATTTGACCATTTCCCCCAATTCAGTTTTGCTAATGTCATCATAGGCGCGAGCTTGGTCTACAAAGGCATCTAAATTGAGTTGAGGCGCTAAACTGGGAGAACCACCTGCTAACTTCATTAATACTGACATGACAACTTTTGGGTTTTGAGTAGCTAACAAAGCGGCGCGATCGCAGGTAAACTCAGCACAGCGGACCCATTCTAATAATTGTGACTGAATAGCTTGAGCCAAGACAGCGCCGACATTTGGGACAATGGCAGCGGCTAAAATCAATAAATTCACAGGTGTTAAATACACACTATGATCACACTTGAGATGACCTAATTCATGGGCAATTACAGCCTGTATTTCTTCAGGTGTAAGAATCTCAATCAAGGATGTATGAATGACCACAAAAGGCTGATTACCTCGCATGGCAAAGGTATAAGCGTTGGGGGCTGGGTGTTGGCGCACATATAACTGAGGTGGATCAATATCCAGAATTTGACAAGCTTCCAATAGTAACTTGTGTAAATCAGGAAGTTGTTTTTCTCCTACCAAAATACTAGAAGCGATATTTTCCACATAAAAAACCTGTTCAGCCATTGGACCTAGCAAATTCCGCACCATCATATCTAAACCGGGAATTTGTTTGAGGGTTTTGGTGGCTTCCAAGTCCAGAGGATGACGGAATGAGTCTGCTTTTAAGCCTGTGAGTGAGGTTTTGAGTAAGGACATAGTATTTAAATTAATCAAAAAGTGAATTCCAATGTTTACAACATAACAAGTTTGGGTTGGGAGATAGCAAAACCCAAGATGATCGAGGATTTTGTTGGGTTTCCTTGCGTCAACCCAACTTACGATATGATGTTTATTTCTATACTTCTAACTAACTTGTGCTTCAGCAACACCTACGGGACAAGCTACGTTAGTACCACCTAAACCACAATAACCACCGGGGTTTTTGGCTAAATACTGCTGATGGTATTCTTCAGCATAATAAAATTCAGGTGCATCTAAGATCTCTGTGGTAATTTTATCATACCCAGCACCGTTGAGGGCTGATTGATAAGCGTTCTTTGATGCTTCCGCTAGTTGTTTTTGCTTTTGTGAATAAACGTAAATTCCTGAGCGGTATTGAGTACCGGCATCATTACCTTGACGCATCCCTTGGGTGGGGTTGTGGCTTTCCCAGAACACTTTCAATAGTTGGGAATAAGTAATAATTTTGGGGTCGAATACAACTAATACTACTTCATTGTGACCCGTCATGCCACTACATACTTCTTGATAGGTGGGGTTGGGTGTGTAACCAGCCGCATAACCTACCGCAGTGGTATAAACTCCTGGTTGTTGCCAAAATTTGCGTTCTGCTCCCCAAAAACAGCCTAAACCAAATATGGCGGTTTCTAACCCTGGGGGAAAAGGCGCTTTTAGAGGATTTTTATTAACGTAATGTTGTGCGGGTACTCGCATTACTTCTGCCCGTCCTGGTAAGGCTTGCTCTGGTGTAGGTATAGTTGACTTTTTACCAAATCCGAATATGCCCATTGTTTTTAATTTGTATTATGTATGATTGCTATTCTTCTTTATTGTAAAGATTTTTGTCGCTATTCCGGGTTGGGGTGAATAAATTTCATGGTGTTGTTGACGAATCATTGGCAGGGCGCAGGCCCTGCGCCCCTACTTTCTGAATTTGGCGTTGCTGAATCAAGGTATGAAATTTCCAAATTGAACCTTTGAAAATCTTACCTTTGCGCCTTTGCGCCTTTGCGTGAGACTAAAATTCATCCCCTTAATCAGCAACGCCATAAATTTCATGGTGTTGTTGACGAATCATTGGCAGGGCGCAGGACCTGCGCCCCTACTTTCTGAATTTTTCATGGTCACGTCAAATACTTCTGCAAAACATTGATTTATAGAATGTCGGACTTGGTTACAGGTGATGTCGGGAATCCATGCGGCTAAACTGCTGACTGGTTTATCAATAATGCCACAGGGAATAATTTGCTTGAATCCTGTCATGTCTGGACATACATTTAAGGAAAAGCCGTGCATGGTAATCCATTTGCTCACTTTTATACCGATGGCGGCAATTTTGTATCCTTCTAGCCAAACTCCAGTAAAACCAGGAATCCGTTCTCCCTTTAAGTCGTAATTTGCTAAAACGCGAATTAATACTTCCTCAAGTTGACGCAAGTACCAATGGAGGTCTTGGCGGTAATGACGCAAGTTTAAAATGGGATAACCTACCAATTGTCCTGGACAATGATATGTGACTTCGCCACCTCTTTCAATGCGATGCACGTCATAAGCACTTTTGTCAAGATTAAATTTTATAAATTCTGGGTTTGCTCCTGTCCCCAAGGTGTAAACGGGGGGATGTTCTAGTAAAATTAGGACATCATCTAGTTCTGGGTTGTGAATACGCTCTGCAACTAGCGATCGCTGCCACTGATGAGCGGTTTCATAAGGTATTACGCCAACATTATATAGTAAACAACGGTACGGGGTTGATTGAGTGCTAGGAATCATCAGTGCATAAGTAAGGGGGAAGAGGCAAGAGGGAAGACACCCGATAAGGGACTTCCAGGAAATAAATTATCCCAATAAATAAATGAACAAACGAACCACAGAGGCACAGAGAACACAGAGAGAGAAGAAATAGGGAGGGTTTTTGCGTTAGTTTTGGGACATTTTGTCAAGATTAAATTTTATAAATTCTGGGTTTGCTCCTGTCCCCAAGCTGTAAACGGGGGGATGTTCTAGTAAAATTAGGACATCATCTAGTTCTGGGTTGTGAATACGCTCTGCAACTAGCGATCGCTGCCACTGATGAGCGGTTTCATAAGGCATTACGCCAACATTATATAGTAAACAACTGTACGGGGTTAATTGAGTGCTAGGAATCATCAGTGAATAGGTGATAATATAAACCTAACCTCCCCCACCCCCCTTCCCTGCCAGGGAAGGGGGAGTCAAAGCCTCTCCCCTGGTAGGGGAGAGGTTTGGAGAGAGGTTTTATATTTAATTGTGCCAAGCTACTTACCTCTCAATTCCCAAAAATATAGCGAACAAATGTCAAGCTATGCAAAGGATCTTAAAGGAATATCAAGGAAATATACTTTAGAACTCACAAAATGCTAATTTAAATATATAACCTGAATGGGTGTTAGACAGAGGAGAGCATTCAGCTAAGACAATACCAACTAATTTACTGACTGGTGGCAACTTAAAAATTTATTTGTATCAATCAGGATCAAATTTCCCAAAAGGGTTGTATTCTCTATACAATAGTGAAAAAGACTGGGGGACGAAAAAAGGCGGGGACTCCTATTTTGGTAAAGTTCCATGGAAGTAGGCGTTTAAAAGAATCATATCTCAAAAAGCCTAATTCAATAGTTTTGCTTAGATAGCCAATTGCTTAACAACCAGTTGGGAAACAAGACGATAAATAAGCAAGCGCCAACTTGAAGATGCAAGAAGTGTTAAAAATGCTAAAAAACAATGTCTTAGGGATAGGTAACAATTTGTGTCGGTGGCAGTGATAGGCCTGACCGCAATTTCTATTCCTAACTGAAAACATCACATATAATATTGAGCGGGAGAGTTTACATGAAGCTTGTCATCCACGGTAAAAATATTGAAATCACTGATGCAATTCGTGAATATGTGCATCAAAAGATTGAAAAAGCAGTTAGTCACTTCCAGAACATCACCAATGAAGTGGATGTCCATTTAAGCGTAGCTCGCAATCCCAGAATAAGTACGAAGCAAGCAGCAGAAGTAACTATTTATGCTAATGGTAGTGTTATCCGTGCGGAGGAAAGCAGCGAAAGCTTATATGCAAGTATTGACCTAGTCGCAGATAAAATTGCTCGGCAATTGCGGAAATATAAGGAAAAAAGGCAGGATCATAAAACTCAACCTATATCAACTAACGAAGTAGTAGCGCCAGAGAATGTTGCAGCGGATTTAATAGGCGATCGCACTGCTGAATTACCCGAAGAGGTTGTTCGTACCAAATACTTCTCTATGCCGCCAATGACATTGGCTGAAGCGCAGGAACAACTACAATTGGTGGGTCATGACTTTTATATGTTTCATAATGCCGAAACAGGTGAGATTAACGTCATTTATGAACGTAATCACGGCGGTTATGGAGTCATTCAACCCCGCAATAACGGTCATTCTAACAGCAGAAATGGCAAATCAGCCCAAGCCAATGTTGGTATTCCCGAAAAATCTCACTCCAAATAAAGTCTGATTAAATTCTTTATATGTAGAGACGTTTCATGAAACGTCTCTACTAAGTAATTGGACAAAAATATTTACAGTCATTGCGAGGGAAGGGAAGCAATCACCCAATTTTGTGGGATGGGCATCCTGCCTGTCCTTGGTAATTAGCGGGCAATTCGTCCCGCACCACAAGAAACTTTTGGGGATTTTTTTAATTGGAAGTCCCTAAAGCAAAAGCTTAATGGTGTCAACTTAATCTCAAATCCCTACCACATCTCGTTCCTAGTCTCTGACTAGGAATGCAGTTGATGAGGCTCTGCCTCTAATAAGCTGTTACGCAGCTAAATTTGATAACCATAATTTACTTGAACTTTGTAGTGCGGGCATCTTGCCCCCTAGAATTATACAAACTAAATGCACAACAGCTTATCATTGAAGGCAGAGCCTTCTAGAATTCATTCCCAGTCAGAGACTGGGAACGAGATGAAAGAGAGTTAGATCTCCGACTTCTTAGAGAAGTCGGGGATCTTATTTTACTTATGCTGCTAGTTGTTGCAGGGTTTTTAATGCTTCTTCAACGTGGCCTTTAAAGTTCAACATAGAATCAAATACATATTGAACAATACCATTTTGGTCAATTAGGTATGTAACTCGACCGGGAATAAAACCAAAAACGGCAGTTGCGCCATATTGTTTTCGGACTTTATCACCTTGATCACTTAAAAGTGTAAAAGGTAAATTGTATTTATTTGCAAACCTTTGATGAGATTCCCTAGAGTCACCACTCACACCAATAACTTCAGCACCAGCGGCTTGAAACACTTCATATTGATCTCGAAAAGCGCAAGATTCTACAGTGCATCCTGGTGTATCATCCTTGGGATAAAAATAGAGGACAACGGATTTTTGACCCCGAAAATCTGCCAAACTGACATTTTTGCCATTTTGGGCAGGTAGACTAAAATTAGGAGCGATATCTCCAACTTTGATAGACATATTAAAATTATTAATTAGAGAGTGTCAAGATTTGGAATTGCCAGTGTATTTACGTTTAGCCCAAACACCAATACCAAAAAGAATTGTACTACCTAATATTGGTAGGGTATCAGTTTCCCAAGGAACAGCCTGAATTTGAGCATTACTTAGGGTGAGAGTTGATTGACCTGTTGAATCATTAACGTCAACAACCCCAATACCAACATTATAACTTCCCGGTGAAGTGAAGGCATAGCTATAAGTACCATTATTACCAGTTAAGGGTTGAATATTATTGGCAATCGTTACAAAAGCTTGATCTTGATCTGTGCTTGCGAAATCCCAGTTGAAGCTAAACACATCTCCAGAATTGATGTTACTAAAGGTACTTTTAATGGCTGAACCATAAGTATTACCTGGGATAGCAGTTTCCAAATTGTTCGGATCAATACCCAGAAATTCCTCCAAACTACCAGTACCACCACTAGTATTAACCGTAGCTGAACCTGATTGAATAACTGTCTTGTTACTACTAACATCTCCAATGGAGGTAAAGGTACTTAAATCAACTAAGGTGATAGAGTAAGCAGGAGTAGAGATTGATATGGCACTGATACCAGAGGCTAGGGTTATACCGATGGTGATCAGAGGGTTTTTAAGTTGAGTCAACATAGAGGTCCTGATAAAAAATGTTAAAAGACAAAGTTATCAACGTTATTTAACTGGGTGGTAGTGATGTTATCAACCTGAAGGAAGTTCTTAAATATGGCACTACCTGAAATCCCATCTCGATCAATTTGCAGAAAGGTACTACCAGTATTACTACCTGTTCCGGCTACAAACCTGATGTATTTATCCGCAATAGGATTAGTGCCATTATAACTAATACTACTGACTAATTTAGTAAGAACAATTTTGTCTCCTCCCACAGTAAAATCCGTAATCCGTTGTCCCACATCTCGAAGATCGGTAAACACGAACAAATCATTACCCGCACCTCCGGTAATGGTTTTTGCCCCTGGACCGCCTATAATGTAGTCAGAAACAGCAGTTCCTACAATTGGGTTACGTCCATTGTTAATTGAAGGATTACCAATAATTTCATTGAGATCATTAACACCAATAGTTAATTGTTTTTCATGACTTAACCCCCCTTGATCTGTGGTTTTGACACGGATGCTGTAACTATTCTTAGTTTCAAAATCGGGGGAAGCATTAATTTTAAGTTGATTGCTACTAATGGTAAAGACATTATTATCCGTGTCTCCTGCCCCGTTTACCAGGCTATAACTGAAGGTATTACCCGCATCAGGATCTGTGGTGCTGAAATTTCCCACTACAGTGAGAAGGGGAACATTTTCATTAATACTGGTATTACTAAGGATGAGATTTGTTGGGGTTTCATTAACATTGTTAACACCAATAGTTAATTGTTTTTCGTAACTTAACCCCCCTTGATCTGTGGTTTTGACACGAATGTTGTAACTATTCTTAGTTTCAAAATCGGGGGAAGCATTAATTTTAAGTTGATTGCTACCAATAGTAAAGACATTATTATCCGTGTCTCCTGCACCACTGATCAGAGTATAGGTGAAAGTATTACCCACATCAACATCCGTCGTGCTGAAATCTCCGATTACAGTCAGAGAGGCAACATTTTCATTAATACTGGTGTTGCTAAGGATGAGATTTGTTGGGGTTTCATTGAGATCATTGACGTTAATAGTTAATTGTTTTTCGTAACTTAACCCCCCTTGGTCTGTGGTTTTGACACGAATGTTGTAACTATTCTTAGTTTCAAAGTTGGGAGAAGCATTAATTTTTAGTTGATTGCTACTAATGGTAAAGACATTATTATCCGTGTCTCCTGTACCGTTTACCAGGCTATAGGTAAATAATGTGTTACCTGCATCAGGATCAGTGGCGCTGAAATCTCCGATTACAGTGAGAAGAGCAACATTTTCATTAATACTGTTATTGCTAAGGGTTAGACTTGTTGGGGCTTCGTTAAGATCATTGACGTTAATAGTTAATTGTTTTTCGTAACTTAACCCCCCTTGATCTGTGGTTTTGACAAGGATGCTGTAACTACTCTTAGTTTCAAAATCGGGGGAAGCACTAATTTTCAGTTGATTACTATTAATGGTAAAGAGATGATTATCCGTGTCTCCCGCACCACTGATCAGAGTATAGGTGAAGGTATTACCCGCATCAGGATCTGTGGTGCTGAAATTTCCAACTACAGTCAGAAGGGGAACATTTTCGTTAATACTGGTATTGCTAAGGATGAGATTTGTTGGGGTTTCGTTAACATTGGCAACTTGTATATTCAGTGCAGAGACAGTTAAACCCCTCAGAGTAGTCGTTGCCGGTTCCCCAAAATTATCGTGGGCTGTGATCTGAACCTCATAGATATTATCTTGATTACTATCAATGGGATTTTCAAAATCAGGAATATTATTAAACGTGAGTTGACCCGTTGCGGGATCAAGGGTAAATAAAGATTGATCCACTCCCCCTGTAATAGCAAAGGTTAGCGTATCTTGTGGATTAAGCTCAGAAACAGTGAGAATAATATTATTACTATTTTCTAGAAAAGCCCCTGGGGTGGGAATCAGGGGTGCATTATTTACATAATCATCGGTAAAAGCCAAGCCCGATAGATTAGGAATCAGGACAAAATCTGAAGCGGTAACATTTACTTTGGCTAAAAAATGAAGAGTAGCAAAGGGTTCTAGTTTATCAACACCTATTGCTTGACCCAAATCAAATGCGGGTAAAGCGCCTGCTTCTAAATCGCCAATCCGCCCAAGAGTGTTATCTAAAGTACCACCAAAAACGGCGGGAAAGTTTGCAGTAACAACTGTATCAGGGTTAAAAGGATCATCCAAAGATTCTAGAATACTTGGATTCCATTCTATGGAAGACGAAAAACCAATTAATCCAAATGGGTCACTACGGAAGTCACCAACTAAAATTTGTGCATAAAAACTGTTTCCGGCAATAACGCTATCAACAGCACCACCGATAACACTGCCATTATCGGCAAATAGTTGGACTTTAATACTGAATGCCATAATACTTGCTTCAACTTGTCTAAATGAATTCTGACAATAACTGTACACAACGGTGTCTTGACAGTTAAGGGAACACCAAAAAATAAATTACCCAATTTTGTGGGATGGGCATCCTGCCCGTCCTTGATGGTTAGCGGGCAATTCGTCCCGCACCACAAGAAATTTTTGGGTATTTTTTTTAATTGGAAGTCCCTAAGTAGACACTGAGAACTTAAACTGACAATTTCAGTCTAATGTCAGCAGTCAAAGCACTTGCATCAAGGGTATTAATCAGCCCATCACCATTGATATCAGTAGTGGCATCAAAAATTCCCTTGTTAAAGTTTGTTCTTGCTTGGTTCAGTGAACCTAAATCACCAGTATTAACTTTGCCATCATAGTTGATGTCTGAGTTAAAGGTGGATTTACCGGACAAGGCGACCTCGTACTGAGACCAATTAGGAACGTTGGTAAACAATACCAGACCATTAGTAACATTAAAGTTTTCCTTAGCTGCTGAAGGATCATAGGTCAAGTTAACCCGTTGGCTAGAACCCGGATTCACCAACAGGTCTTTATCCCCTGACAAATCCAGATTATTCACAGTCACCCCGCCGACATTAATCTGAATATCGGAAACCACCAGGATACCTGTCCCCGTATTGGTGATATCAAAGTATTTGGTGGTATCAGCATAATTGGGGCGGACATAATCGCTGTCTTGGTAGCCCTTACGGAACTTGGATAGTTCTGTTGTGAATTTGATACTAGAATCATTGGCATTGCCTGAATTATCAGTAATAGCCAAACCTGGAATCACAAGATCAGCTTCCTTGTAAATACCAGTGCCGTCAGGGTAAGCCCCAAAGAGGCTATCATAGCTATTCCCTTCTGCTGTGTAAGCATAACCGTATTCTGAGCCTAGTCCAGAACCGCCGCCAATGCTATAGACATAGGTGGTCTCACCGTAGAGGGTATCGCCATCGGTGTAGCTGGTGACATAGACACTATTGTTGTAGGAACTATCCGTTGTTCCAGCGCTCACTGAGTCAATGGTATACTGTCCTGTATAGCCTGTTTCGTTAGCAATGCTACCAATGGTTTGACCTGCTGTATAGGTTCCTGCTAAAGCGTAGCCATAACCACTATGACTATCGCCATTACCGTAGGTGTAGGTGTAGTTGAATAGTTGGTTCTGGATGTCAGCTTCGTAGTATTGGCTGAAGGAAGAGTCCGAACTATTGCCACTTGAGTCATAGGCATAGCCACCTTCCGAACCAAGTCCCCCATAGCCATTAACACCCTGCCAATCATGGGACACATTGGTTGTTGTTCCATAACCAGTATCGCCATCGGTGTAGCTGGTGACATAGACGTAGCCGTTATAGCCTGCGTTGGTATTGCCTAACTCAACGGAGTTAATGGTGTAATAGCCACCCGACACCTGACCAGGATAGGATTGAAGCTGACCAGGATTATTAGCAAAGGTCGTATTTAATAAAGTTTGACCGCCTGAAGTGTTGACAGTAAATTCGTCTGGACCGGCACCCCAATTACCAATCCCATCCCAACTGTTTATAATAAACAAGTCAAACTCTACGGTGACGCTACCGTTTAGAGCGACATCATTGAGCGCTAGGCTCACCGTATCGTTACCAAATTCACCGAGGAAATTGCGGGAACCAACAGGAGTTGTGGAACGGGTCGAGCTTGACCAACCAGTTACGGAATTGCTTTCAAAGTCATTGGAGTAATTGAAACCACCAGCAGTCACTTTGACATTATCCAATCCCCAACTTTCATTACCGATATCCTGTAGGCCAGAGCCTATAAAATTCAGGGTTAGGGCATCAGATACATTAGTAAAGGTATAGGACAGGTGGTAGACTGAATCCACACCCCAACTAAAACCAAGATTATTGTTTTCAACCGCTCCTGTACCGCTAGGATAAAGATTGGTTTCGTTAGCAATGCCGCCAATGGTTTGACCTGCTGTATAGGTTCCTACTGCTGCGTAGCCATAACCACTGTAACTATCGCCATTACCGTAGCTATAGGTGAAGTTATATTTCTGATTACCCAGAATATCGGCTTCGTAGTATTGGCTAAAGTAGGGGTCGAAACTATTGCCGTTTGCGTCATAGGCATAGCCATATTCTGAGCCTAAACCAGAGTAGCCAGTTCCACTGCTGATATTAGTTGTTGTTCCGTAACCCGTATCGCCATCTGTGTAGCTGGTGACATAGACAAGATTGTTAAAGGAACTATCTAAAGTAGTGGAGGCAATGGAGTCAATGATGTACTCGCCATAATTCCCCAACAACGTAGTTTCGTTATAAAAGATGCCAATGACTTGACCTGCTGTATAAGTACCTTCCACAGCATAAACATAACCCGTATAACTATCCCTGTTATTGTACCTATAGGTAAAGTTATATTGGCTGTAAACCGAACCTATGAGAATTGGTTGGGATGTTTCCACATCTAGAGAGTAGTAGGGATTGTCATCCGCTAAAGCAGCACTATCTACTGTGGTTGTGAAATAGTAAGTCCCGGTGGAATTTTCTGTTTGAAAGCGCAGAAGAGCAAAGCGTTCTAACTGATTAACTCCTATAGCTTGACCCAAATCAAAAGCGGGGAGAGAACCGCCACTGAGGTTGTTAATCAAGCCACTGCTATTGTCTACAGTTCCATCCTGTAATAGTGGGAAATTGGCGGTGATAATGTTGGCGGGGTCAAAGGGCGTATCAATAGATTCCAGAATCAGCCCATCCCAAGCTAAATTAAGTCCTAAACCGTTAACCCCAGCCGCATTTCCACGCAGGTCTCCTACTTGTATTTCTACAAAGAAGGAACGATTTAGTCCTACTTGGTCATTGCTGATTATTTCACCAGGTGTTCCATTGTTATCTGCCAGCAGATTCAGTCGCACTTGCAGGACGGCAGGCAAATCTGCTTCGTTATAGCTGTCGAAACGAGTGTCTCCTGAATAGTTGGCATTGTAGGCATGGCCATATTCAGAGCCTAAACCATTGTAGCCCCATGAGCTAATACTATTTGTTGTACCATAACCAGTATCCCCATCGGTGTAGCTAGTCACATAGACGTAGTTGTTGTTGACAAGACTGGTATTGTCAACAGAATCAATGGTGTAATAGCCTGGGTTGCCTGTTTCATTGGTGTAACCATCCAATACTTGACCAACCGTATAAGTTCCCTGTGCAGCATAGCCATAACCAGAATAGCTATCTCCATTACCATAGGTATAGGTGAAATTGTATTGTTGGGTTTGTTGCTGGTAGGTATCATTGATAGTAACGGTTGCCGAGTCTTTAGTTAGGGATGCTTCCCCTGTGACGTTGATAAGATTAACGGTAAAGGTTTCATCACCTTCAAGATAATAGTTCTCCGTAATAGGAACGGTAATATTTTGAACACTGTCGCCTGGATTGAAAGTTAAAGTCCCTGTGACTGGGGTGTAGTCCTCGCCTTCGGTAGCACTGCCGGGGGTCACGCTATAGTCAACGGTAAAAGTTTTGTTAGTGATTCCCGTTAAAGTTACAGGAATAATAACCTGGGGTGAACCATTTTCGGGAACGCTAACATCAGCAATAGAAAGGGTGGAACTTCCCCCTTTAACTTCAACAATGCCTCTGATCGGCCAATGATTAGCCACATCGTTCCATCTGCCTAGACCATCCCAGTTCTTGATGGCATAGTTTTCATCGCCATTGTTATTGGGTTCACCTGGAATCCAGTTGGTGTAAGTGCTGGTTTCGCCGTTGACCCACTGAAATTGTCCTTCATTAGCGGCATCGGTGTAACCAATCCAAAAATACTCTGAACTACCAAAGGTATTGGCTAGGAATTGATTTTCGGCGGCATCATTAATCGTGACCAGATTTCCACCCAGGGCTTGGGCTTGAGCTTGGGCATCTGTCCAGGAGGTAGCAGTAGTTAGATAATAGGTTGATGCCTGGACTTGAATAGAAACCTCGGCTATGCTGGCATTGCCTTGACTATCAGCTAGGGTATATTCAAATTGATCAACCCCAGAGAACCCTGTTGGCGGCGTATAAACTAACTGGTCATCGGCTAGGTTGTCTGGCGTTCCGTTGTCTGAAAGTGCTACAGACCCGCCGTTATCACTTGTTTGTTGGAAATCAACAATTATCGGCGTTTCACCACTAGAAACAAGATCATTCGTCAAGACATCAATCGTTGTGGATGTGTCTTGATTCACATTCATGACATCATTAACAGACACCAAAGGCGTAGAAATAAAACCGCCATTCTTAATGAATACCGCAGAGTCTAAAACACTATCGCTATTGTCAGCGATCGCTAACTTAAAATGATAGGTTTGACCTGGTGTTACAGTTGCAACCGCTGTTAAAGGCGTAGTTAACCCATCGAATCCTATATTAAAGGGCGTATTCCCAAAACCATAGTCACTTGGGTCGTTGTTGCGGTAATACCCAGAATTGCTTACCAGATTAACGTTATTGACGGCGATCGGGGTGTTTGTACCGGGAATAACTGCAATATTTTGCTTATTACCCTGAGAATCGGTTATGAAGAAGCCAAAAACATCGTTGAAACTAGAGTTGACAAATTCGTTATACTCTTCAGAGGCAAACACATACTGGAAACTGATAAAATTCTTCGTCGGAGTAAAGTCAAATTCCAAAACCGCCGCATCTCTAGTTGCGCTAGGAGAAACTAACTGATTTAAATCAGCATCCCCATCAGTAGCGAATGCAGTGCTAGTGGAGTCGCTATTATTGGGACCATAAATATTGGCGACATCACCAGTGCTGAGGATGATTCCTGAATCAATACCAATTCCCAGAGAGGGATCATTAAAGATGCCTGCGGCGCGGCTATCTCCAGTATATTCAGCATTTGTAACCTCAACACCTGAGCCAATAAGACTCGAAACCAAGTTATCCGTGTTTGGTGCTGTCATAAATATGACTCTGTATATAGTTGCTTTTTTGAGTATATACTATAAATAACTAAGTTCCGTACTGACTATTACTGACCTTGTACTGACTTTGATCGCATATATATTAAGTTTTTTTAAAAATATACATGAACTGTTCCTACAATCTTTTTCACCGGATGTCTACTATACCTTTGCTATTTTTTTGTAAGTTGGGTTTCGGACTCTAATCCAACAGACGAATCAAGGCTTTTTTCAATTAAGCGCAGGTATTAATGTGTGATAAGTAGTGAGACAGAATTAATTACACAATGTCATTGGGAACGAAACGAAGTGAAATGAAGCAATCGCCAGGGTTGTGATTGCTTCCCTTCGCTCGCAATGACTGTAAATATTTTTGTCCAATTACTTATATCTATCTTTGGATAGATGACAGATAAGCCTCAAGGCATAAGCTTGACAGTTGCTTAATTGGTGCGTTAAGATGCAGAAAAGAAATTAAAAATTAGACTCATAAATTGCCCAAAATAAGCGGGTTTAAGCGTAAAAATGAACCATCGTCTGTACGCTTTCATCATGGGAATAACCAATTAAGAAAAATCAATGCCAAGATCACTATGCCTTCGTTATGACTGTATTGACAAGGTTAGGGTGGCTGTTACACGCAATGGATATGCTAACCAAAGAGCCTTAGCTGATGATACCGGATTATCCTTAGCTACAGTTAGTAATTTCTTAACTGGTAAACCTGTTAACTATAGAACCGTTGAAGAACTATGTCACAAATTAAATCTAGATTGGCAAGAAATTACTACTAGCACCACTGAAGTAGTATCTACCCCCCCCCCCCGCAATCCGGACAAATACGCAAAAAAAAAACAATTTCAATAAATTCCAAGACTGGGGAACAGCAATTGATATTTCACCATTTTACGGACGCAGGGAAGAACTGATCCAGCTAGAATCATGGATTATCCAAGATAGCTGTCGGTTGGTAGGATTGTTCGGTATCAGTGGAGTTGGTAAAACAGCTTTAGCTACTCAACTAGCAAAACAGATTGGGGGTGAGTTTGATTGCGTTTTTTGGCGTTCAGTGCCTACTGTTCCATCTTTTGAGAGTATGATCACTGACTTGCTATCTTTTGTCTCTAATCACAAAGAAAGCAAATCCGACATTAATAAAGTTATCCATTATTTGCGTACTCGTCGTTGTCTGATTATCTTGGATAATCTTGACCCGGCTTCAGATATTAATTATATAAAATATACTCAACTAACCCAAATAATTGCGGAAACACACCATCAAAGCTGTCTCATTTTCACCAGTCAATCCAAACCTGCTGAAGTTGGTTTTATGGAGAAGTGGACATTATCAGTACGTTCTTTGGGATTATTGGGTTCATCAGAAATAGCTTTTTCCCTAATCCAATCAAAACAATTATTGGGAACTGATGAACAAAAATATGAACTATGCTATCTCTATGGAAATAATCCCCGTAAAATTAAAGTGGTTGTTAGTACCATCATTGACTTATTTGATGGTGACATTGGTAAGTTTCTAGGATCAGTAGTGAGACAGAATTAATTACACAATGTCATTGCGTTAGCCATAGGGAACGAAGTGAAATGAAGCAATAGCGTTCGCGGAGCTTCCCGGAGGGAACTAGCGCTGCTGCAAGCAGTTCGCCAGGGTTGTGATTGCTTCCCTTCGCTCGCAATGACTGTAAATATTTTTGTCCAATTACTTAAGGGATCACCAAAAAATAAATTACCCAATTTTGTGGGATGGGCATCCTGCCTGTCCTTGGTAATTAGCGGGCAATTCGTCCCGCACCACAGGAAACTTTTGGGGATTTTTTTAATTGGAAGTCCCTAAGCAGTAAACCAAAAAATAAATTACCCAATTTTGTGGGACGGGCATCCTGCCTGTCCTTGGTAATTAGCGGGCAATTCGTCCCGCACCACAGGAAACTTTTGGGGATTTTTTTAATTGGAAGTCCCTAAGCAGTAAACCAAAAAATAAATTACCCAATTTTGTGGGACGGGCATCCTGCCTGTCCTTGGTAATTAGCGGGCAATTCGTCCCGCACCACAAGAAACTTTTGGGGATTTTTTTAATTGGAAGTCCCTAACTCCACAAAAAGAAATGCCCAATGTCATTCTGTTCGTGCAGCGTGCCAGAGGCATTACCAGACTACTAGATTCTCAAATAGATTATTCTGCTTATGCGTCTGAGTTCACTTGATGTGTTTCGTGGTATCACCATTGCAGCGATGATTCTCGCTAATATGGCCGGAGTTGCAGATGATGTTTATCCTTCTCTCAGTCATGCCCAATGGCACGGTTGTACACCTACTGACTTAATATTTCCCTGCTTTTTATTCATTGTCGGTGTAGCAATGACGTTTTCTTTAGCAAAATATACCGCAGATAACAAACCTACTCAAGGAGTTTATTTACGCATCCTGCGCCGGACTGCGATTCTATTTATATTGGGTTTAGTATTAAATGGTTTTTGGAATCAAGGTGTTTGGACTTTTGATTTAAGTAGTATCCGCTTGATGGGGATATTACAACGGATTGCTTTAACTTATCTTTTTGCATCTTTAATAGTTTTAAAATTACCTCGCAAAAGTCAATGGTTAGTAGCAGGAGGCTTACTCCTTGCTTATTGGTTAACAATGATGTATGTTCCTGTTCCTGATTATGGTGCGGGAGTGCTGACGCGAGAAGGTAATTTTGGTGCATTTATTGATAGATTGATTATTCCCAAAGCACATTTGTATAAAGGTGATGGGTTTAATTTTATGGGAGACCCAGAAGGACTTTTCAGCACTATTCCGGCAATAGTTAGCGTTTTGGCTGGTTATTTTACAGGGCAATGGATTAAAGATAAAAAACAGGCTAGTTCACAAACTAGCATGGATTTAGTATTGTTTGGTTTGTGTTGTTTGGTAATTGCAATTATTTGGGATGTGTCATTTCCCATTAATAAGAAAATTTGGACAAGTTCCTATGTTTTATTTACCTCTGGTTGGGCGTTAATCTTATTAGCAGCTTGTTATGAGTTGATAGAGGTGAGGCTAATTAAACGCTGGAGTAAGCCTTTTGAGATCATGGGATTAAATGCGATCGCTCTTTTTGTAGCTTCTGTATTTCTAATTAAAATCATAGCCAAAACTCAACTGGGTACAGGTGAAACTGCTGTTAGTATCTATAATTGGATTTACAAAAATATCTTTGCATCTTGGGCAGGAAATTTCAATGGCTCATTTTTGTTTGCATTTGTCACCTTGTTATTTTGGTATGGTGTGGCTGTCTTAATGTATCAGAAACGCTGGTTTATTAAAGTGTAAATAAAATTCTGCTGGGACAGGCATATTAACCAGAGATCAGATCCCCGACTTCTTGAAGAAGTCGGGGATCTGATTTCAAATTAAGCTAAATTAGATTAACAAAATGACCATCAAGGAGAAATAAACTATGTCAGCGAGAAAACCTAGTATTTTGGTGACAGGGGGGGCAGGATATATTGGTTCTCATACAGTGTTAGCACTCAAGCAAGCTGGTTATGAGGTAGTCATCCTGGATAATTTGGTGTATGGACATCGGGATTTGGTAGAACAGGTTTTAGAGGTAGAATTAATTGAAGGGGATACGAGCGATCGCACTTTATTAGATAATCTTTTTCAGAGTCGCCATTTTGCCGCAGTTATGCACTTTTCCGCCTATGCTTATGTAGGTGAATCTGTCACTGACCCAGCTAAATATTACCGGAATAATGTTTTAGGAACGCTGACATTATTAGAGTCAATGTTAGCAGCTTCAATTCAGAAATTCGTCTTTTCTTCCACCTGTGCCACCTATGGTGTACCGAATTTTATTCCGATTACGGAAGATCATCCCCAAAATCCCATTAATCCCTATGGGGCAACTAAATTAATGGTAGAAAGGATATTAACTGATTTTGATGTGGCATACAATTTTAAATCAGTACGTTTCCGCTATTTTAATGCTGCCGGTGCTAACCCTGAAGGATTATTAGGAGAAGATCACCATCCCGAAACCCATTTAATCCCTTTAGTGTTACAAACAGCATTAGGTCAACGGGAAGCTATTAGCATTTTTGGGACTGATTATCCTACTCCTGATGGTACTTGTATTCGGGATTATATTCATGTCAATGATTTAGCCGATGCCCATATTTTGGGACTAGAATATTTATTAAATGGTGGTGAAAGCGAAGTTTTTAACTTAGGTAATGGTAACGGTTTTTCAGTTAGAGAAGTGATTGCTGCGGCAGAAGATGTCACAGGTATGGTAATATCAGTCAAAGAATGCGATCGCCGTCCCGGAGATCCTCCAGCCCTAATTGGTACAAGCGAAAAAGCTCAGAAAATCTTAAATTGGCAACCTCAATATCCAGGTATTAAAGATATCGTCTCTCACGCTTGGCAATGGCATCAACAAAGGCATAAATAAAAACCCTAAGAGGTTGTTTGAAAACTTTTTCGTGTGGGATCTGACACCCGCAGATCCCCCTAAATCCCCCTTGAAAAGGGGGACTTTAAGGAATTTAGCCCCCCTTTGTAAGGGCTTTGTAAGGGGGGTTGGGGGGATCTCGATTAATTCTGATACTTTTCAAACATCCTCTAAGGGAGAAATATGAAAATGGTTCAATCTATTGCGGCCAAGGATGTGACGCTAGGGGAATTAAAGCAAAATTTTGGCATTCAAATCGTTCAAGATGCTACTTTTTTTCCTGAGTGGTTGGATGGGCTTGAGGCTTTGAACAAAGAAGATCAACATTTATTAGATCGGGTGAAGGCTAATTTTTTAGAATTGATGGATGATCCGCCAATGCTAGAAAATACGGTAAAGATGGTGGTACTTGCGCCCTTGTTAGATTTAGCTGGTTTTTATCATAAACCGTTTAGGATTGAAACAGAAACGGGTGTGGCTTTAGAAATGGAGGATGAAGGAACGATTATTCGGGGGCGGATTGATGTTTTGGTGTTAAAAAATCGGCTTTGGTTGTTGGTAATTGAATCAAAACGGAGTGATTTTGCGGTGACACGCGCAATTCCTCAAGCTTTGGCTTATATGTTGGGTAATGAGGAAACTGTGCTACCAACCTTTGGCATGATTACCAATGGTAATGAGTTTTTATTTTTAAAGGTATTGGAACATAAATATGCTAATTCACGGCTGTTTTCTTTGGTAAATCCTGATAATGAGCTTTATAGTGTATTACAGGTATTAAAACGTTTGGGAACGGAGGCGATAGCGAACGCATTGCGTCCCGAAGGGAACTAGCGCGACCTAGGAATCGCGTTCAGTGAGACATAGGAATATTCTGGAGCTAAAATTAGAGAACAAGTTGCTGCAATTATTATGGAGTTTTTAGCATTATTAACTTAACTTATAAACATAAACAAGAAACCTTTATTAAAGATGATGTTTCTCTCAGGTTAAACAATTTAACCAACCACTTAAAACAAATTCAGGGGTTATTACAAGACGGTAATAATGATGTCGTCAAAAATTTGATTAGAGAGACAATGTATTTTATTGAATGGATAGCCCCAGATGTAGAATTTGATTATGCTTTTGAATTAGCGAATTTAGGACGGTTTTTGACCCGTTGGTTGTTTAAATGGGAGCAAATCTGGAACGATAAAGAAGCTAGAAATCAGGTAAATCAAGAACTTGGTAATTGGAATGACCGTGTTTTGCAAATATCACAATTAACTGTCAATACTATTGCCAAAACCCTGAAACCCTATTGATATCGTGACGATTTTATTGGGTTTCAGCCGTTTTATAAAACGCAACAGATTTCACTTTTATTATGTACACCTACTTAGTCGTAGAAACAGGGAATAACGTAATGTAGGTGAAATGCTGAAACAGCAGGGGATGCGGGGGGTGTCAATTTTGTTGAATGCTGGTCTAAGCGAAATCATCTCAATCACTTCCTGGTCATTAACTCCCTAGATTGCTCCACTAAGCGAATAAACTCACCCCGATAACCTTCCTGATCTTCCCCCTGACCTTGAGTTGCTAATTTCATTACCAAATCATAGTTAGCATTCCCTTTGTACTCAGAATCACGGAGGATCATGCCAAAAGTGGCGATCGCCGCCGCAAATCTCAAATTAGTTGATGGTGTTTGGTTAACGTTGAATTCACTATCTTTGATAGTCTGAGTAATTAATTGACTGGCGCTGTCCTGGGGTAATTTATAGCGGAGTTTCACCAACATCATCTCATTATCGGCAGTATCGGTCGCATTTACACCAGAACGCTGATACCGCAAGGGATCTACCTCTGGTAATTTCACATCACTCTTCGTACCAGTAGGAATAATTTCATACAGTGCAGTCACCGAATGACCAGCCCCAATTTCCCCTGCATCTTTCTTATCATCATTGAAATCTTGGTTTTGCAACAGGCGATTTTCATAGCCAATTAAGCGATATGCTTGCACTTTAGCGGGATTAAATTCCACCTGAATTTTCACATCCTTGGCAATGGTAAACAGCGTTCCCCGAATGTCATTAACTAGGACTTTTTTAGCTTCCAATAAGGTATCAATATAGGCATAGTTACCATTACCCTTATCAGCTAGTTGTTCCATTTTGCCATCTTTATAGTTGCCAGTCCCAAATCCCAGCACTGTCAGGAAAATTCCCTGGTCTCGCTTCTGTTCAATTAATCTGGTCAATTCCGCATCACTAGAAACCCCGACATTAAAATCTCCATCGGTCGCCAAAATTACTCTGTTATTACCTGATTTAAGGAAGTTTTGTTTGGCGATTTTGTAAGCCAATTCAATCCCCTGACCACCAGCAGTAGAGCCTCCAGCCTGCAAGCGGTCAATGGCTGCTAGAATTTTTGTTTTTTGATTTCCAGGGGTAGCAGGTAAGACGACACCCGCATTTCCGGCATAAACTACTAAACTTACCCTATCTTCAGGACGCAGTTTATTGACTAGCAATTTTAAAGACTGTTGCACCAAGGGTAATTTGTCGGGTTCACCCATAGAACCGGAGACATCAATTAGAAATACGAGGTTGCTGGGTGGTAAGGTTTCATTTTCTAAGCGTTTACCTTGCAAACCTACTTGTACAAGTTTATGTTGGGGATTCCAGGGAGCAGCAGTAACTTCAGTTGTGACGGAAAAAGGTCTATTTCCTGTGGGTTGAGGGTAATTATAAGTGAAGTAGTTAATTAATTCCTCTATGCGGACTGCATCTTTGGGTGGTAATTGCCCTTGGGTAATAAACCGGCGCATATTACTGTAGGCTGCTGTATCTACATCTATGGAAAAGGTGGAAAGAGGGTCATTACCAACACGATGAAAGGGATTATCGTCAATGCGGTTATAGTTTTCTGTATTGAAGTTACCACCTGTTTGGGGTTCGGGGGCAACCATACCACGAACACCACCCCCAACTGTGAGTTTAGGGCTACTGTAACGGTTATCAGTAGATGTGACAGGTGAACTCGCTGGGAAATTCAGAGGAGGTGCAATAACTACGCCGGATGGTTTAGTCTTACGGATAGATTGGTCTTGAATGCGTTCTCTGCTAGGTTGAATGGGAGCGATATTACTACGAGCTTCTAATTTATCTTCATCTTTGGGATTGTTGAGAATTGCTAATTCTGGGGCAAATTCTTTTTGTAAGCGTTGTAGGGTTTGTATATCTGTTTCGGCAACTGTGGTGGGGTTATTTGCTATGAGTTCATTGATGCGCTGTGAACAAGTATTCAAGACTGTAGCAAATTCTGTGCGGGTGAGGGGAAGAGTGCCAAAGTTGGGGACGGAAGCGACACAACTATAATTGTTAACTAATGCCTGAAGTGCTTGGTAGTTAGGGTGATTGGGTAAAATGGAGTTGGCTGAGATGGTTGAATTGGTGGGAATTGCTTTTGTCAGAGACTGATTTAAAACGGCAATTCCTACTGTTGGTATTAATAATAGGAGTGTTAAAATACTGACTCGCTGCCACGTTTTGGACGAAATCGGGTAAGACATTACTAAATCCTCATAGATGTTTGCCCTGTTGTACTTACCTAGAATAGTCCTGAGCAGGGTGAAATTTGATCACCGTTACAGTTTTGGTAACTGTAGGGGATACAATACTTCACATAGTCAAAAGAGGCAGGGGAGCAGGGGGAAAGACACCAGACGGAACTTTTACTCCGCCCCAGTTCAAGCGTCCTCGAAAGACGGGGCTTCTTTAGGAGACGCTCCGCGAACGGTACCCATGTTTCGCTCCGCTCCACCCAGAGGAGAAGGGCTTGCTCCCCCCGCTAGAAAGCCCCCTTCCCCTCTGCCTCTTCTGGTAACAATATCTCCACGAAAAGAAGGTGAGTGCAGCTTTTCGGGATCATGTTTCTGTACTGTTAGCATCGAAAACAGGGGGAGAATACCGGAATATTCAATTTGCGAATGCGATCGTAAATTATGACCTGCCTTGGAATTCAATGAAAATCGAACAGTGGACGTATTCACCACATTGTCCAGGCAATTTTTTTTAAAATTTAAGTTAATAAAATAGGATAATTA
>NZ_JADEWA010000774.1:0-1030 GCF_015207865.1 Dolichospermum sp. LEGE 00246 | reverse complement strand
ACCTCTATTCAATTTGTTATTGTGATTTCTCTTTCTCAAATGCAGTCTTCAGGGTTTTGTGAATTTTAGATTTTAGATTTTAGATTTTGGATTGATAAGTCCAATCTAAAATCCAAAATCCAAAATCATCAGGCTTTCCTGGTGTCTATGGCGCGGTGGAACCACACTGATACCTTCCCGAACTCAGAGGTGAAACGCTGCTGCGGCGACGATAGTTTGGGGGTAGCCCCACGTGAAAATAGCTCGATGCCAGGTCTATTATTCCATACAGTAAAACCTCCTCTGTTCTTTTAGAGGGGGTTTTGTTTTAGTTATTAAGTACCTGAGTGAACTACCCACACTGACTTGGAGTACCAAGTACAGCGTCGGCTTCTGTACTCACAGGGGAGTGCCGCAACTTAGACTTTCGCCCAAGTTTTGGTCTGATCTCCCCTCCTACAGCAGAGACGGCTGATAGCCTGCGTGGCGAAGCCATACCTTCCGCCTTGATAATTTCGGCTGCGCTACCTCGACTGCGCTCGGCACAAGTCAATGCAAGCATTCTGATACCTTCTGCTCTAATATTTATCGCTGCATTACCATCACGATCATGATGAGTGCCACAATGAGGACAAGTCCATACGGACATCCAATGGCATATCACTTACTTGATAGAAACAATTAGAGCAAAGCTTAGAACTGGGAAACCATCTATCAATCTCAACCAACTTTCCGCCTTTGTGTTCTAGCTTATAGGCTAGAAAATTGGTGAATGTTTCCCGTCCTGCATCAGATATTTATTTTGCCAAATTGTGATTACGTACCATGCCCAAGACATGAAGATTCTCTACTTTGACACTCCCCGGTCTAAAGACGCGGGGATTCTAGATTCACAGACTCACCGTTAGACGACAGGTTAACACCCAATACTGCTCGGTTAAGGAAAATGGGGAGTAAAACCAAGAGAAAAGTGTTCGCGGTTTATTTACGAGAATAATTAAAATTGAGAGACTTACTTTTTCTCTTTGAGGCTATCGTACAAATCAACCCA
>NZ_JADEWA010000773.1:0-1033 GCF_015207865.1 Dolichospermum sp. LEGE 00246 | reverse complement strand
GGAGAAGAGAGGCACCGGGGGCAGGGGAGGGAAGAACAGAAGTTTTTTCCGATCATTATTCGTCAAAATAAATTTGACGAACTTCTAGTTTTTTGTTTTGATTTAAGTAACAAAGATTTTATAGTTTATACTCACCTATTGGCGACTATTTACACTTGCGCCAAAAGGGAGATTTTCGTTACTTAATTTTAAAGTCGTGATCTTAACTGGAAAAACTAAAATCTGATGTTATTCAGGCTACTGATAAATATTAACCTCTTTACTACTATTTATGCCAGGTTTGGTAGTATTTTTTCAAAAAAATAATTTTGTACCAGATAAAAATTCAGCATAAAGACTTATGCTATTTTTACATAGAATTGTTGCTATAGCAGAAGTCAGAAGTTAAAAGTTAAAAGTCTCTTGTGGTATGGCTTTTACCAGAGATTTTGTATCTTATTCAAGTGCATAGAGCTATAGTCAATCTTGATTCTGTTTATCGAATAGCGCCAGGAGATAGGAAATCTATTTTGATCTGATCTCCCTTCTTTAAACCCAATTCTTTGGCTCGTTCTGACCTAAGTTCAATTACTTGATCTATCAGGACATTAGGACCGTAGGTGGGGCAAGGTTCTATGTCACAAGGAGGAGCAGATGTTTGGATGTACTGAACCACACCTTGCCGGAGAAATACCATATCTAAC
Source organism: Dolichospermum sp. LEGE 00246 (assembly GCF_015207865.1). Taxonomy (NCBI): domain Bacteria; kingdom Bacillati; phylum Cyanobacteriota; class Cyanophyceae; order Nostocales; family Aphanizomenonaceae; genus Dolichospermum; species Dolichospermum sp. LEGE 00246. The sequence goes on along the minus strand of NZ_JADEWA010000773.1, from coordinate 350 downwards.
GCAACGGGTACATTCTTCATCCAAAATTGTACTGGTTGTGCGTTCGGAAAAAGAAACAGCATTCCTCCGTTATCTGGTAAAGCCTTTCTATACATCAAACCCATCTGTTGTTGTTGCTGTGTTCTTGCTACTTCTAACTGAATTTTTATATTTCGAGGCAGAGTAGCTTCAGCCGAAATTGGCAAATTTTGACCGGCATTTACTGATGTTTGGGTTGATGATTCTGGTGTCACGGCTGGAGATTCAGCTGTGGTTGGTGATGAACAGCCCATTAGCAGGATACTAAGTAATATTGAACACAAACTAAGCCAAGAAATCATAAGTTGTATAGGGGGTGGGGGCTGTCTCTT
>NZ_JADEWA010000140.1:0-11469 GCF_015207865.1 Dolichospermum sp. LEGE 00246 | reverse complement strand
CCCCCCACCTCCCCACCCCCTGCTTACCTTCACCCGTCATTTTCAGGTTGACAGACTACTAGTTGGGCAATTTCATCAAATACAGTTGCTGGAGATGTGTTGAGAATTTGATATTGATTAAGTAATGGTTGAAGATTGGTATACAATAGTTTATACACTCAGCAAAAAAGTGAAAGTATATAATGGTTAGCGGCGACTCTACGGCTAAAAATGGTTTTCCAGACCATACTCAACTACCTGAGTCTGACAGTACGCCTGTGTTAGCAAAGCGTACCGTAGGTCAAAATTGGCAAGAACATTTTCAAGGTATTTTACTAACAGAATCTATCAAACCCATATTACAAAAATACCACCCAGATGGTCAATATTGTATTGGACAGGATTTAGGTATCTATTGGAAAATGACTTACACTCCAGAATGCGGTGCAGAATTTCCAAAATGGTTTTATGTGCCGAACGTGCCACCTATTGTCAATGGTGAAATACGACAGTCTTATGTACTTTGGCAGGAATTTATTGCTCCACTAATTGTCTTGGAATTTGTTTCTGGAAATGGTGATAAAGAACGAGATAAAACTCTCTGGAAAGGTAAATTTTGGATTTATGAACAGGTGATTCATCCGGCTTTTTATTGTATTTATGGAGTGAACAAAGCCAGTATAGAAGTTTATCATTTTATGGAAGGACAATATCAATTATTAGCAGCCAATGAACGTGGACATTATCCGATTGCCGTTTTAGGAATTGAGTTAGGGATTTGGCAAGGTAAATATAAAAATTTGGAATTACCTTGGCTACGGTTCTGGGATTCACAGGGTAATTTGTTATTAAGTGGTGAGGAAAGGGCGGAATTAGAACATCAGAAAAATGATCGTCTAATTGCCCAATTAAAGTCCCTTGGTATTGAACCGGAAGTTTAATGATGATGTTGTGATTATGGTTGATATTGTAAGCAGGGGAATAATTTCTTTCTTCTTTCTCCTGACTCCTGACTCCTTTACTTCTACCTGGGTTTTCCTAATGTCGTAATGTAGATCACTGCTTCATCCATAGGGATACCTAAGACATTATTTACTTGGTCATCAAAAAAACCAGCGATGCCACTAACACCTAAGTTAAGACGAATGGCTGCTAAATTAAGCCTTTGTCCTAAAATACCTGCATCCAAGTGTAAATAACGGTAAACACGATCTCCATATTGAGCGATCGCATTTTTTAAATCAGCAGTATGAAATAATACTGCACCTGCATCTCTGCCTAATTCCTGTCCTAAACATAAGAAATGTAATTCTCGACGGAAATTTTTAAACCGAATTTGCCGTAATTCTTGGGCTTTAGGTGCGTAATAATAACAACCCGGATCTAATCCTTCCACTCCAGAAACAGCTACAAATGTTTCTATTAAATTCAAATCAAAATAATCAGGGTGAGGATCTAAATTTTGGTCAATATAATTTTGGGGTTGATAAGTAAAATCAAGTAAAGCCTTCAATTCATCAAAACTTAAATCATCACCAGTATAAGCACGAGTTGAACGGCGTTTATAGAGAGTATTCGATAAATCTGCTAAATCTGCGCCCCAATAAATTGGTGTAGTTCGAGTCGAAAATTTTTCACAAAAAGGGAAGTTATACTTATCTTCCAAAGACTTTTCTAGTTCCACATTTGGTAAATTTAACTTACTACTACTATTCACAGGAATTTGGGTATTTAGATGAAAATATTTCAGCAATTCACCATCAGGAATAGATGGATAATTAGTTGCAGTTGTCGAAGGTAAAGCAGTCCGTCCTAGTGGTAAATTTTGGCGCACATCTAACAAATCTGCCAAAGCTAAAACAGCAGTTGTTCCTTCTTGTTCGTGATCAATATAAAGTAATTCATTAACAGCCTCATCAGCAAAACCGCCAATTAAATGAGAGCGATAATCAGCAATATTACAAGCTAACTGAATATTACTTAAAAGATGCCCCGTATCCAGAAAAATCCGCCGATAAGCCCTGTCTTCATAACGCCAAGCCGAACGATAAAAAACCGCAGTTGTAATCATAGCTAATTGGGTACTTTCCAGGGAAGGATGCCAAAAACAAGCAGATTGTAAACTTTGCCAAACATCACTTTCCCAAAAGTGCATTAACGAATGAGTTCGACATTGATAGTTATAAAGTCCCGGCGGTAATAATGGTGTCCCGCGAGAAACTAAATATACTTCAGCCGGATATAAGCCCCCCGCACTAGGCGCAGAACGTAAGTATACTGTATTACCCAAGGAAGGCATTTTTGCAGTGAGTCCATAACTGTGAAATAATAGTTGAGAAAGCCGCCACCACCATTTGGTATCTTGTTGATTGGCAACAGTTGCCGCTGTTTCTTGCAGATAAGGTTTAAGGTCAATGTCAGAGCCAATTTTATACTCTTTGAACGGTACTGGCTGTTTATTCCAGTCTAAATTACGACTTTTAGAAGCCAGGGTTTCAGGGTGGTACTTAGTCCGGTCGTGATAGTGTTGGGCAATGGATTGTTCTATTTCTGGCATAGTAATTTTAATATCCTTGTAGTTCTACTCTTGATTTTGACATTTATTAGTTCCATTAATTCGTGCTAATCAGTACAATCATCAAAATTAAAAATTAATCCCAAAAAAGTTATTTTTCTGGTAAAATTCCCTCTTCCCCTGTCCTGGAAAAGATTGACAAAATCATGCCTGTACGTCAAACTCTATCAACATCTGATATTCAACTTTCTTATTTAGAATGGAGTCAAGGTCAAGAACCATTACTGTTATTACATGGTATGGCTGATCATGCCTTGGTTTGGTCTAGTTTGGGAGATTATTTAGCAGCAAATTACCATATAGTTGCGCCAGATATGCGTGGTCATGGTGAGAGTAGTAAGCCAGAACAAGATTATAGCTTTGCCAGTGCGATCGCTGATTTGGAAGCATTAATGGACAAACTAGGATGGTCTGCGGCTCATATCGTCAGCCACTCCTGGACAGGGAAATTAGCCGCTATTTGGGCTAGAGAGAACCCAACCAGATTAAAAAGTATCACCTTAGTAGATCCCATTTTTATCTGGAAAATGCCCAGTTTCCTAAAAATCACATTTCCTCTCTTGTATCGCGTCTTACCTTTCCTCAAAAGTATGGGACCCTTTACCAGTTACCAAGAAGCTGAACACAAAATTAAACAACTCAGTCAATATCAAAATTGGAGTTCTTTGCAACAGCAAGTTTTTCAAGCCGCAATTGAACAAAAACCCAACGGGACTTGGGGTAGCAAATTTACCATAGCCGCCCGTGATGGCATTTTTGACGCAGTTATGGAAGTACCAGGTTTTATTCACCCAATTGACACACCTGCCCTCTTTATACAACCAGAAAAAGGTGTAAACCGCCAAAATTGGCAAATTCAACCTTACAAAACCAACCTCAAGAACTTAAGTTTGTGTCAAGTTCCCGGAAATCATTGGCCATTTTTAACCAACCCCACAGAATTTAATCAAACAGTTGCCACTTTTTTAGCATCACAAACATCAGATAATTGGTAATTGGTAATTGGTAATTGGTAGAAAGCAAAATTAAAGATACATATTTACCCCTATTCCCTATTCCCTATTCCCTATTCCCTATTCCCTATTCCCTATTCCCTATTCCCTATTCCCTATTCCCTATTCCCTATTCCCTGTTCCCTGTTCCCTATTATGAGCCTTTGCATTAATCCAGTTTGTCCTCAACCCAACCATCCAGATAATGACGAAAACCGTTTTTGTCAAAGTTGTGGTTCTCAATTGGAATTGATAGGACGTTATCGAGTATTACGTTTATTGAGTGATAAAACTGGATTTGGCAAAATTTACGAAGCCTACCAACAAGACACCCCAAAAATTCTCAAAGTCCTGAAAGAAGAATTAACAAATGATAGTAAAGCATTAGCACTATTTCAACAAGAAGCCAACGTTTTACAACAACTAAATCATCCTGGAATTCCCCAAACAGAAGGTTATTTTCCCTATCAAACCAGAAATAATCTCATCTTGCATTGTATGGTGATGGAAAAAATTGCAGGACCAAATTTAGAACAATGGTTAAAACAACAACAAAACCGTCCCATTTCTGAAGCCCAAGCCATAGTCTGGTTAAAACAACTATTAGAAATATTAGATTTAGTTCATAACCAACAATACCTACATAGAGATATTAAACCATCAAATATCATGATTCGTCCAGATGGACAATTAGTATTAATTGACTTTGGTACAGCCAGAGAAATTACCAGAACCTATTTAGCCAATGGTGGGGGAATGACAGCAATTTCATCATCAGGTTATAGTCCCCCAGAACAAATGCGAGGACAAGCCATACCTTCATCAGATTTCTTTGCTTTAGGACGGACATTTGTATTTTTATTAACGGGATTTTCCTCCGAACAATTGTATGATCCTCATTTAGATATTTTACAATGGCGACATCATGCCAATCATATTTCTCCATTATTATTAGATTTCATTGATTGGTTAATGTCAATGGCAGTCAATCAACGTCCTAGCAATGCTGAAGAAATTTCTAGAAGATTAGCAGAAATTGAATATCAACTCACAGAAAATGCATCCACAACCAGGAATATTGGCGGGTTAGGAAAAACGGAAATAATTAATAACCCAACCACCAATAATACCATTATTACCCCGCAAAAACAACCTGAAAAATTACCATTATTATCCTGGTTTGCAGCTTTAATATTTTCTTTATTACTACTTTGGTGGGTATCATTAGCATTTAGAAATACCAAATTTGCGGCTTTACCTCCTGACTATGGACAAGCACCAGTTAAACAAGGTAAAGTTGATTATTTTCCCTATGAAGAAGGAAAAGATAGTCAAGGGAGAGTTGCCGAATTTAATATTGCGGTTTTATCAGTAGAATATAAATGGCAATTAGGCAGTACATATCCAATTAAATATAATGATCAAACTATTACCCTTGATTCCTTAAAATCTAATTTAGAACAAGAAGGAATTCAGAAAATTATGGAAAATCCCAGCGAGATTATTTCCGTAGGCACAGCCTCTTGTGAAGGTGATATTACCGCCGAACAAAGACGTGCTTTAGAACGTTCTCAGCAAATCCAATTATTAGGAAAAAAGATATTTAGTAGTACACCCAGTGTTAAAGGTTATCGCTTATTAAATCTGGGACAATTTCAGAGAAAAGATTGTCAAGCAAGCCTTGATTCAACAGCTTATCAACGTAGTATTATTATCATTGGTGTCAAAAAACAAGCTGAAGGGGTAATATTAGATGAAGCTTTAAGAGATAGATTAGAGAAAAAGCCTTTCGCTGATTTTAAATTAGAGGATTATTCTCTAGGTTCAATAGATAAATTTAAAACAGTACCTAGTAATTTATAGTAATTATCTATTGCTCACGAGGGAATAAGATGAAATTCTCTTATTTAACTCTTATTTAAATAGAGAACTCTCTAGTTCCCATGCTCCGCGTGGGAATGCAGTTAAGAGGCTCTGCCTCAATTATAACTGGAGGTAGAACCTCGAAAATGGCATTCCCAGTCAGAGACTGGGAACGAGGGAATAAGATGAAATTCTCTTATTTAAATAGAGAACTCTCTAGTTCCCATGCTCCGCGTGGGAATACAGTTAAGAGGCTCTGCCTCAATTATAACTGGAGGTAGAACCTCGAAAATGGCATTCCCAGTCAGAGACTGGGAACGAGAAAGTCAGAGACTGGGAACGAGAATTGTGGAGATTGGGAAGGGGGGACTAGCTAGAAGCCCTGACTACAATATTGTTCTAGAATTACAATTAACTTTGTTCTCTTATTTTACCCAATCCGTGACTACTACTCCTCTCTCTCCTCATTTCTCACAAACGGCTTCAGTACCTGATACTCTAGGACGTTTTGGCCGCTTTGGTGGTAAGTATGTTCCTGAAACTTTGATGCCGGCGTTGGCTGAATTAGAAGCAGCATATCAGAAGTATCGCCATGAATCGGCTTTTCAAGCTGAATTACAAGGTTTATTGAAAGATTATGTCGGACGGGCTACTCCTTTGTACTTTGCTGAAAGGCTGACTGCTAATTATGCTCGTCCTGATGGTACAGGGGCGCAAATCTACTTGAAGCGGGAAGATTTGAACCATACTGGCGCACATAAGATTAATAATGCTCTCGGTCAGGTATTATTAGCCAAGCGTATGGGTAAACGGCGGATTATTGCGGAAACTGGTGCAGGACAACATGGTGTAGCAACGGCGACTGTTTGCGCTCGGTTTGGTTTGGAATGTATTATTTACATGGGTGTTCACGACATGGAACGCCAATCTTTAAATGTGTTCAGAATGCGGCTGATGGGGGCGGAAGTTCGTCCGGTGTCTGCGGGGACGGGAACTCTCAAAGATGCCACTTCTGAAGCCATCCGGGACTGGGTAACGAATGTGGAAACGACTCATTACATCCTGGGTTCTGTGGCTGGTCCCCATCCTTACCCGATGATGGTTCGGGATTTTCATGCGGTGATTGGTGAGGAAACTCGCGCTCAAGCTCTGGAAAAATGGGGTGGGTTGCCTGATATTCTGTTGGCTTGTGTGGGTGGTGGTTCTAATGCTATGGGACTATTTCACGAGTTTGTGAAAGAATCATCTGTGCGGTTAATTGGGGTGGAGGCTGCTGGTGAGGGTGTGGATACTGGCAAACACGCAGCTACTCTGACAAAGGGACAGGTTGGTGTGTTACATGGTTCGATGAGTTATCTTTTGCAGGATGATGATGGACAGGTGATTGAACCCCATTCTATTAGTGCTGGATTGGATTATCCTGGTGTTGGTCCTGAACACAGTTATATGAAGGATATTGGCAGGGCTGAATATTACAGTGTGACGGATGCTGAGGCTTTGGAGGCGTTCCAACGCTTGTCGAAGTTGGAGGGCATTATACCAGCTTTGGAAACTTCTCATGCGATCGCTTACCTGGAAACTCTCTGTCCTCAACTTGCAGGTAGTCCTAAGCTCATTATTAACTGTTCTGGGCGCGGCGATAAGGATGTGCAAACGGCGGCTAAGTTCTTAATTCACTAATTATACCCAACACGGCTTGATTGTTTGATTCACAAGGTAGGGGTTTAGCTCATGCTCATTGGTGTCAACTTAACGTAAAACCTCTATCCCGCAAAGAACTCAAGTCATCTCATTCCCCTGCTCTGACTGGGAATGAATTCTAGAAGGCTCTGCCTTCCATAATATTAGAGGCAGAGCCTCATTAACTACATTCCTAGTCAGAGACTAGGAACGAGATGTGGTAGGGATTTGAGCTTAAGTTGACACCAATGGCTCATGCTTTACCCCTACTGCTATTCCTACCTTGATCTAACTCTTCCTCGGTGACTCCTGCTACAAGTTTTTGTCAAAAATAATTGATTAATAAAAATAGTATCTATGACATCTATCATTGGATACTACTTATTGCTAATAATTTTGATTAATAATGTAGTGTAAATAACATTTATTAATTTTATAGTCATGAGTGAGATATGACTGCTTTGAATTGTGAAAATTTGATGATTCTTTAGTTTATATTCGGCAAATAGTATCCTGGTAAGTATTCTGATAATCAGAAGATAGGGTATATATCCAGTAAATCCATACATTACTTAGCTTAAAAATCTATGTTACGACAAACTGCTTTTGGCATCGCTTTAAGTACGCTTGTCATCGCTAGTGGCTATATGACTGCTGCGAATCCAGATAATAGTTCTGCTAAACAACCTGGCGGATATCAGCCTTCATCACTGGTGACAAGTCAAGCCAAAATATCTAATCTTGGGTTTGAAACTACTAATTTAGAGAAATCGGTTTTTACTCAAATTAATCAATATCGGGCAAAACGCGGGCTAAAACAACTAAATTTAAGCGAAAAAATCAGTCAGCAAGCCAGGATTCACAGTCAAAATATGGCGACGGGTGAAGTTCCTTTTAGCCATCAAGGATTTGAACAGCGGGTGATGGCGATTCCTCTTAAATACACTAGTGCGGCAGAAAATGTGGCTTATAATACTGGATATAGCAATCCTGCCAATGAGGCGGTTTCTGGTTGGTTAAAAAGTCCCGGTCATCTGAAGAATCTTCAGGGTAAATATAATTTAACTGGGGTTGGTGTGGCTACTAATCAGAAGGGGGAAGTGTATTTAACGCAAATATTTTTGAATGCTAATAAGTAGGGGTTGCTGATGGGGTAGGAGTCAGGGGGAAGAAAGAAATTTTGGGTCATGTTGTCTGGCAAAATAAAGATAATTTATATTTGATAAGTTCATGACATTACAAGATTTTCAGGTTAGCGATCGCGACTTAAGTGATGAAATTCTGGCTGAGTATTTAAGATATCCGGCGATCGCTGTTGATACGGAAACGATGGGACTTTTACCTGGGCGCGATCGCTTATGTCTAGTTCAACTCTGCAACCCGGAAGGACAAGTCACAGCCATTCGGATCTCTAGAGGACAAACGGTAGCACCAAATTTGAAAGTTTTAATGGAAGCAACTGATATTGTCAAGGTTTTCCACTTTGCCAGATTTGATGTTGCTACTTTACGGCAGAATTTAGATATTATTGTACAGCCCATTTTTTGTACTAAAATTGCTAGTAAGTTAGCTAGAACTTATACAAATCGTCATGGTTTAAAAGATGTGGTTTTAGAGTTGGAAAAAGTGGAATTAGACAAAAGTTCCCAATGTTCTGATTGGGGTAATGCTAGTAATTTATCTGATGCACAATTAAGTTATGCGGCTAATGATGTCCGTTATTTGTTAAGTGTACGAGAAAAGCTTACAACTATGTTAGAACGGGAAGAACGTTCGCAAGTTGCCCAAGAATGTTTTCAAGTTTTACCCACAATAGTTACTTTAGATTTATTACAATTCAAGGATTTATTTGAACATTGATAAGTAGGTTGGCGTTGAAAATTGTCGTTATAGCAAGGCAAGAGGCAAGAGGCAAGAGTAAAGAAGTTTTCAGCGATTTTACGTTTCTTTACACAGTTTGGTTTTAGGGACTTCCAAATAAAAAAATACTCAACCACCTAACGCAAAAATCTCTCAAACCCTTATTCCTCTGTGTCCTCTGCGCCTCTGTGGTTCGTTAATCAGGATAATTTATTTCTTGGAAGTCCCTTATTGTGTTCACCTACTTACAGCAGGAGTCACCATTATTCCTCAAATTACCCCACCCTAACCCTCCCCGATGCTTTGGGGAGGGGACTGATTTTTCCGGTTTCCCCCAAAGCATCGGGGGGATTAAGGGGGGTAATTTAACTTGTGTGTACACGATAGCCTTTATAAGGTAAGGGGTAGAACATTTGATACAGCAATTATGACTTTTCAAACACCCTCTTAGAGTTATCCAATTTAAAAAGTATCCCAAATTTTCTTGTGGTGCGGGCATCTTGCCCGCTAACTATACAAGAACGTTTTAGAGAACTCCACAAAAAGAAATGCCCAATGTCACTCTGTTCGCGCAGCGTGCCAGAGGCATTACGAAACGAAGTGTAGTGAATAATCTCTTGAGATGTTTCGTTTCGCTATGGCTAACGCCACGCTCGGCGAACGCTACATTCAGCATGACAAAACAGGATCATTTATTTTGTGGCTTACGCTTAGTAAAAAGCTACATCCAGAATTAATATGCGGAACCCGGGACTTGAACCCGGAAGCCCGTGAAGGCACTAGAACCTGAATCTAGCGCGTCTGCCAATTCCGCCAGTTCCGCAGGCATCGAATCTTATTAACAGTCTATCATTATTGCCTAATTTTTTTGATTTGTCAAGAAAAGATTTGCCAGAATAGAGACAGAACAATTTTAAAATTTTGTTCACATCTAGCCAATCCCCATTTTTCCAATCAAGCTGGCATACTGCATGATAGAATCTAACGGCATTTATGGCATTTGACAACTTAGAGAAGACTCTTCTTTGCTTTTAGCCAGAAGATAATCGACTTAGAATAAAAAGCAACGTCAAACCTTTATAATTACGTACTTTTGGAGGTAGGCTTATTAATTCTTCTAGCAGCTTACCAGATGCCAAGTCTTCACTGGCAACAGACTCCTCAGTCTTGCAAATCAGTGGAGGGCATCCTTTGGGGGGTCATGTAAAAATTAGCGGAGCTAAGAATTCCGCCCTGGTAATCATGGCTGGAACATTCCTCTGTTCCGGTGATTGTCGCATTCGCAATGTTCCCTTATTAGCGGACGTAGAACGGATGGGACAAGTTTTATCAGCTTTAGGATTACGTTTAAATAGAGAAGAGGACATTTTAGATGTTGATGCGCGAGAAATTACCACATCTAAAGCCCCTTATGAACTAGTTACCCAACTGCGAGCCAGTTTTTTTGCCATTGGTCCAATTTTAGCTCGACTAGGAGTAGCACAAATGCCCTTACCAGGGGGTTGTGCCATTGGTGCTAGACCGGTAGATTTGCACGTCAGAGGACTGCAAGCAATGGGCGCAGAAGTGTTAATTGAACACGGTATTTGCAATGCTCATGTTCCTGGGAATAATGGCAGATTAACAGGAGCAAAAATCTATTTAGATACTCCCAGTGTTGGTGCGACAGAAACCTTGATGATGGCTGCTACCCTAGCAGATGGAGAAACCATCATTGATAATGCTGCCAGAGAGCCAGAAGTAGTTGATTTAGCTAACTTCTGTAACTCAATGGGAGCAAAAATTCAAGGTGCAGGAACAAGTACAATTACGATAGTCGGTGTACCTAAATTACACTCTACTGATTATACTATTATTCCTGACCGCATTGAAGCAGGAACATTATTAATTGCTGGTGCAATTACCCGTTCTGAACTACTTCTATCTCCTGTTGTACCAGATCATTTAATCCCCGTTATTGCCAAGTTACAGGAGATTGGTATATCTATTATTGAGGAAGGGAAAGATTGCTTACGGATTTTGCCAGCGAAAACTCTCAAAGCTATAAATATTGATACCTTGCCCCATCCTGGCTTTCCTACGGATATGCAAGCACCTTTCATGGCTTTACTAACTGTAGCTGAAGGTGACAGTATCATTAACGAATCAGTCTTTGAAAATCGCTTGCGTCATGCTTCTGAGTTAAATCGTCTGGGCGCGGATATCCGTGTTAAAGGTAATACTGCTTTTGTCCGGGGAGTGCCAGTATTATCGGGCGCGCCAGTCATAGGCACGGATTTAAGAGCTTCCGCAGCTTTAGTCATAGCCGGATTAGCAGCGACGGGAACAACCATTGTTCAAGGATTACACCACTTAGATCGAGGCTATGATCGTCTGGATCTAAAGTTGCAGCAGTTAGGAGCGAAAATTCTGCGCGTAAATGAAGCATCGAAAGATGTAGATTTACTTGCTAATAACACTATTACCCCACCCTCAGTTTCTATCTAAGGTTTGAGTATTTTGTCTCTGTGAATTTAATGG